>JBMYQA010000047.1:0-28550 GCA_049600855.1 Flammeovirgaceae bacterium
AGGCTCCTAAGGCGTTGCTGCCCTCGGAGCTAGGAGCACAAGCGGTTGGATTCCCCCCAGCCAGTTTCGGTGGCGATGAAGATGGCGATCGGCGGCGGCGGCCACGGCGATGATGGTGACGATGGCTGGGGTTGGGGCGATGAAGGAGAAGAGGTAGAAGAGTTAATAAAACCCTTAGCAGATACCACAAAAACGTTTATTGAAACCAAAGTAGGGAGTGACATCCCCCAAATTATTGGCCCTTACATTGAGTTTGCTCAAGCAGATTTACTCATGAATTCTATATTCGATACCTTTAAAATTGAGCAAACTAGCGGTACGTTGATGGCAAAAGACAAGGTGTTTGTAGGAAAAGGAGGGCGATTTGATTGGCAAAATTCAGGACTTCCTACAGATGAGGTATATTGTGAATTAGACGAATACAGTTTTAATGCGAAATCTCCCGTAATTTCAGGCGAAAATGCTAAGCTCTCTTATAGCTCTAAGTTTGATGGAACGGTGAACGGGCAATTCAGCTATGAAGCCCGACCCAAAAGTAAATTACATGGCGCATCTTTCCCTCGATTTATCTCTTATGAAAATAATGTGCCCGTAAAAGATTTAGCACCTGATGTGATTTATAAGGGAGGGTTTGCGCTACGTGGAAAAAATATTTACAGCACCTCATTAAACGATGGGCCATCTCAGGTGGAGGTGGTCAAAGATGGTGTGTTGAAATTTAAAGCGCGTTCTAGTATGCCTTTTGCGTTTACCGACTCATTAGTACTCAACCCAAAAGCAAGTATTGCTATTTTTCAAAAAGGAGACTCCGTTTCGCATCCTGCAGTAGCGTTTAAATACGATGCCAAGGGAGGTGTATTAACGGCTCGAAAAAATAAGCATGAATACAAATACGCGCCGTTTTCAGATTCTTACCACAAAGTGGAGTTAATAGGCGATTACATCACTTGGGATGTGAATACGGATAGCATGACCCTCGAAATACTAAATGCAAAAAATAAAGTACCCCTAGTTGTCAATTCAGCAGATCACTTTGATCCTGGAGAGTTTTCTCGCTTAAGAGGGTTAGCCGATTTCCACCCACTCATGATGGTCGTGGGGTACCGAAAATTGGCCAAGAGTAATGTATTCCAAAGTGAAGCGATGGCAAAGCAGTATAAGAAGAATCCAAACACGATCAAAGGTACCATGCAGTTTTTGGCTCAAAGGGGATTTATTGACTACGATCCCGTAACCGATATGGTGAGTGTAAAGCGAAAAGCGGTGTTGTATGCTTATGCAAATTTGAGAAAATTGGATTACGATAATATCAGCATCAAATCCGTAAGCCCTTCTGGAAGTAATGCTACTTTTGATTTAGAAACACAAGACCTCACCCTAAATGGCGTAGATCAATTCTTAATCAGTGATTCATTGCGGGTATTGGTGCGACCAACGGGCAAAACCATTAAAATGAAGGCTGGTCGAGACATAGAGTTTAAAGGGGAAATGAAAGCAGGAAAGTTTGTTTATCGCGGAGAAGACTTTGCATTTAGCTACGACAACTTTTTGGTGAATATGCCTTACATTAAGGAAATGGCTTTTCTAGTTCCTGATTCATCAAGTGGAGAAATTGGAGAACTTTCTAATAAAATGGTAAACACCAGTGGAATTTTATACATCTCCCAACCGCACAATAAATCAGGACTGAAAAAGTTTGATAAATATCCTGAGTTTCAAGCAAATTCAGGTGGTGAATTCTTTTTTGGTGGAGATGAGATTTTGAGTGGTGCTTATCAAGGCGATTCTACCATCTTTTTTGATGTACCTCCCTTCGTGATGGATAGTATTAACTACAGTGATCCTGCCTCCATTAACTTTGAGGGTACATTTCACAGTGGTGGAATCTTCCCGCTATTTGAAGAAAAGCTTCGCGTAATGCCCGATCGTTCTTTTGGTTTTGAGCGACCTACACCACCAGAAGGTTTCCCAATCTATAAAGAAAAACTGAAGGAAAAAGCAACGTATTACAATACCATTCGACTAGATAATAAAGGGATTAGAGGGGATGGCCGTATTGAATATTTAACGGGTGAATTCTTATCCGATGATTATGTATTCTATTCGGATTCTGTAAAAACAACGCATGGTACCTCAGGTAATATTAGCGCAGGAAACTATTCTGGAACGTCTTATCCACATGTGAAGCTAGATGAGTATAACATGCGCTGGCTAATCAATTACGATAGTATGCTCCTGACCTCACAATCAGGAAAACCATTCGAAATTTATGACAAGCAATACTCTTTTGACGGGACGCTAGCCTTGTCACCTTCAAACCTGTTTGGAGATGGAAAGTTTGAAAGTCCGATTTCAGTGACGACTTCAAGGGACTTTTCATTGGAAGAAACGCAGTTTACCAGCAAAAACTCTGAATTTATCATTAAAACAGATAACCCTTCCAAGCCAGCGATGAAAGGCGAGCGGGTAACGGTGTTTTATAACTTAAAAGATGAATTTGCCGACATTACTGCCGAACGTGAAGGTGATGATGTATTTGTATTCCCTTATACGCAATATGCGACTAGTCTTGGGCAAGCGCATTGGGACTTTAAAGATGAAAAGGTATACCTCACTGCAGTAGATAGTACCGGTGGACATTTATCGTCTTTTACCTCCTTAAACCCTCGCCAAGATGAATTGGAATTTACCGCAAAAAGTGCGGTTTATAATCAGAAAGACCTGACCCTAAATATTGATGGCGTAGAAGGTATTCGGGTCGCCAACGTATTAATTATGCCAGATAGTGGTAAGGTAGTCGTTCGGGAAAATGCAGAAATGGATGTATTGAATAATTCAACGGTAATTATTAACTCCTTCACCAAATACCATACCCTCAAAGATGGGCACATTAAAATCAGATCACGGAAGCGTTTTGATGGTGATGCGCAATATACCTATGTGAATGATATTCAGGATACGATGTATATTAATTTCGATAACTTTAATGTTCGTACCATCTCAGAGAAGAAAGATAAAGGGGATAAAGGAAAAGATTACATCGAAAAGTTTGAAACAACAGCAAATGCAATTGTTTCAGAATCAGATAGCTTGAAAGTTTTTGCTGGCTTGCAGTATAAAGGAAAAGTAAGGCTCATTGACTTTAAAAAATACCTAGAGTTTGATGGTATGATTAGTCTTGACCTAGTGCGTGAAAATAACTCTTGGTTTGCGTACAAATCGGATTCGGAGGAAACGCATGGCAAAATCTTTATTGATGAGGATACCAAAGTGGCGGGTTATCCAACGCGTTTACATACAGGACTCTATTTGGGGAAAACCAACCGTGAGTTATATGGAACCATGCTGGAGTTCAATAAAGAAAGAATTGGCGATATTGGCATATTTACGGCTAAAGGCTTTTTGACCTTTAATAATGAAACGAAGGATTACATCATTTCCCCTACAGAAAAGCTTGATGGTACCAATCCTAAAGGAAATAAATTTACGTACAATCACGATGCACAACGCGTCACCTACGATGGGATATTTAATTTGGTAAAAGATAACAAAGACTTTCTAGTTTCGTGTTCAGGGCGCGGAGCAGGTTCGATTTCTGGAAAGGACTATAGTTTGAATACCATGATTATGATGGGCTTTGAGCCCAATCAAGGAGCTTTGGAAGTAATGGCAGAAGATTTTTTGGAAAAAGATCATACAGATGGCGCTAACCCAATTTTTAGTGAACTGAAGAATAAAGTAGCGCAATTTTTGGAGGCCAAAGATTTTGAACGCTATGTGAAAGAAGCTGAAACAGCAGGCGATCAATCCATTGCCAAGGTTTTTCCAAATGCACTGGCATTGTCGGATGTAAACTTAAAATGGTCTGATGAAAACCAAGCCTTCTACAGCGAAGGAGAAATTGGGCTTTCTCATATCTTCAAAGATGATATTAACTCTAGGGTAAAAGGTTATGTAGAAATTCCAAAAATAGACGACTTATCTACAATAAATGTTTACCTCGAAACGCATGGTGGACAATGGTATTTCTTTAGTCATAAAAAAGGAAAGATTGTGGTGTATTCTTCTAATGAAGATTTTAATATCGCTGTGATGGATAAGAAATCGAAAGATAAATTGGAAGTAACCGATCCGCATGAAGTATCCTTATTTTTGGAAGATTTTAATATTAAATACTTAGGCGGGAAAGAGTTTATTAAGGATAAAAAAGAGGATGATCCTTTTAAAGAGAAGAAGGATGAAGAAGAAGAGGAGAAAAAGGATGGATTTTAACCTGCCTCAACATGCAATGATTTTTAAGTGGTCAACCTGTACGGTTGGCCATTTTTTATGGATTTGATGGAGGTATTATGGATTAGTAGTTAAACCCCACTAGGAAATTTTGGTAAGCATGCTGAGCGTTTGTTCTTCTCCCCAATTGGGAGAAAGCTCGTGGGGCGGTATATAAGTAGCATATTTAGCTTTTGCTTTTAACAATAGCGGCAAGGCTTTCTTTTTGCCACCTCCAATAATTCGAGGTTTATTGTAGGCCGCTTGTGCCTTCAAAAAATATACTCTAGGATTTTGCGGATCGAGCGCCTGAGCTTTTTCCAATAAGCGTTCGATTTCACCAATGTAAAGTGGACCACGCGTCAATACCGCAATCATAATTTTGGCCTGATACCAAAATGCGTGTAAAATATGCGTTTCAGGATCGCGAGATTTGAGCAATAAAAGCCTTTTCAAAAATGATTCTGCATCATCAATATATTCATCCCGTTTATCTATGTGAAGCTCCAACATGCTAAGTAAAATACATGTCAAGCAAGCATAATAGGGAATCAGCCACTCTAAATCTGGAGGAATATCCAAGCGATGAAGCTGCTGAAGAACTACCAAGTATTCTTCTTCTGTTTGAGCAGCATTCATTTGCTCAATCAATTGCTTAATATGATGATAATGGTTAGAAGACATTAGTTAGGTGATGCATCATTACTTGAAATATTAACTGATTTTCAGTCATTTTGTTTGAGAAAAGCAACAAAAATACAAGCTGTTCGAAAGGGAAAGTTCAACTTAATTTTGAAGTTTATAGCGCTTTAAATATTCGGATGGCGTGTGTTTGGTAATTGTTTTAAATTGCCGATTAAAGTTTGAAATATTATTGTATCCACACGCATAGCTGATTTCGGTAATATTATAATCCCCTTCAATGAGTAATTTACAGGCATGACCTATTCTGACCTCACTCAAGAAATTAGAAAAGGTTTTTTGGGTGCGTTGCTTAAAGTACCTACTGAAAGCCGTAGTGCTCATATTAGCCACAGAAGCTACAGCTTCTAAGGAGATAGAACCATTGAAATTATTCATGATGTAATCGAACACATCATTAATTTTTTTACTCTCTGTTTCTTTTTGAGGAGCCGAAAAGCTGACTTTTGAGAGGTAGTGCCATTCGGTAGAAGTTGCTATGGTATTTAGAATAGAAAGTAACATCAAAAAGCGATCAAATCCTTCTAGTTTCACCAAGCGTTTCATCTTTTCCCCTACAATCTCTTTCGTGCGCCCCTCTGCTTTAATGCCTCTTGATGCTTTTTTTAGTAATTGATTGATGTGCCACATTTCTGGCAACTTAAAAAACTCTTTACCAAACGATTGATCATTAAAATACATGGAAATAAAGCTCGCCCTCAATGTTGGATCTTCCTTGTAAAATGCCTGATCATTGCGGAATACATGTGGAAGGTTAGGCCCAATTAAAAAAATATCTCCTGCTTGAAACCGTTCAATACTATCGCCAATAAAATAAGTGCCATAACTTTCCAATATAATGGTGATTTGCAATTCAGGATGGTAATGCAAAACATCATAAAAATGAGCGAGCCCTTCTTCGGTTTGTACACTAAATGACTCTTGCTGGGTTTTAGGAAAGCTATATAATACAGGCTTCATAATGAAATTTTTGCGAAAATGTCTCTATTGGGTCAAAATACAGATAAGCACGTTAACAAACAAAATCGTGGGCAGTGCGCATGCATATTTTAATAGAGATTGAAAAATAGCTAAAAAATCGTTATTTTTGATTAATAGGTATGCGTGCATACTATTTTTACTTTGCCAATTGCTTTACCAATGGAACAACTAAAACTAACCAATTACCTTACGCCTGAGGAACGTAAAGCCTTGCATCAAAAAAACGATTGGTATGCAAGTTTAGAGATTTTACACACTTGGGCTTGGATTGCAGCTGCTTTTGCTTTAGCAGGATTATTTCCAAATCCGTTAACCATCTTAATTGCCTTATTTGTATTAGGAGGCAAACAGCTCGCTTGTGCGATTATTATGCACGATGCTTCGCATTATTCACTGTTTAATAAGAATAGTGTAAACGATTGGGTGGGCAAGTGGTTTGGTGCTTATCCAATCCTAAATAACATGGAATCTTACCGTCCCTATCACGTTGAACATCATTTGAAAACGGGAACCGATCACGATCCTGATTTAGGACTAACAACGGGCTATCCTACGAGTAAAAAAAGCATGACTCGAAAATTCATACGCGATTTAACAGGGGTAACAGGAATAAAAGCAACCATTGGGCTTTTGGCAATGCATTTAGGAATCCTTGCGTATCACATGGGAGGAAAGGTGAGTAAAGTGGAGGTAAAAGGCAGCCGCTTTCAGCATATAGCTAAGGCTGCCCTAAAAAACCTATCAGGTCCATTTATGGCTAATCTGTTCTTATTTCTCCTACTTTGGAGTGCAGGAAGCGCTTGGCTATACGTACTTTGGGTGATTGCCTACCTCACGACTTTTCAATTTTGCCTGAGAGTGCGCTCCATGGCTGAACATTCAGTCGTTCCCAATCGCTTAGACCCCTATCAGAATACGCGTACAACCTATGCGAACTTTTTGGAAAAGATGCTGTTTGCTCCACATCATGTCAACTACCATACTGAACATCATTTATTAATGGCAGTACCTTGCTATCATTTACCTAAAATGCATAAAATGCTGAGAGAAAGAGGGTTTTATGAGAAAGGTATTTTAGAAAAAGGCTACCTGAATATTGTGAAGCTGGCAATTGGAGTAGCGGTAAAATAAGCCGCCACATGAATGGTCATGCTCAATCGCAATGGCACGTTACTCCCTCAGTCTCTTCAGCCTGTGTACCTTGAACTGCGTAACCATCGCGTTTCCACCATGAAATGCCGCCAATGAGTTCCTTGACTTTGAAACCTAATTGGGCCATTTTTAACGCTCCCTTGGTTGATGCGTTACAGCCAATGCCATCGCAATACGTAATATAGGTGAGAGAACGATCGAGGTGTTTGGTGGATTCTTCATTCATTTTACGATGATGGAGATGAATAGCTTGCGGAATGTGCTCTTGCTGATAAGCACTTTCATTTCGTGCATCAATCACCACAATGGCAGCATGGGCATCTAATGCTGCTTTCACATCAGCAGGATCGGTTAGGTAATCTAATTTACTTTGGAAATACGCAATGGCATCTTTCATGATTTGTAGATTTTTTGTTGAACATGCTACAAAGCTAGATGACTTTCTGTACACTAAAAAGCGAAAAAAAATCAGCAAAATCGTGAAGAGAATTCAGTGATAAAATCAATTGATTTTGAGCGAGTGCGCAAGCTTTGTGTGTAGTTTTGTAAGGGTTAGACAAGTTCATTGTGACAGTTATGGAAATTCGCCACCTCAGATTGATTAAAGCTATTGTTGATGAAGGAAGCATCATTAATGCTTCAAAAGTACTTTTTCTAACGCCATCTGCATTGAGCCATCAATTGAAAGAGGCAGAAGCAATGGTTGGCGCTGCTATTTTCCATCGAGTGAACAAGAAGTTGATTTTAACGGATATTGGGAAAAAGCTTTACGATGGAGCTGCACGTGTTCTGAATGAGTTGGGGGAAATGGATTTAGAAGTGAAACAACTCATTTATGGGGAAACGGGCACGATTCGCTTAAGTACCGAATGCTATACCAGTTATTATTGGTTGCCACCTGTTATTGTGCGCTCAAAAGAAAAATTTCCCAATGTGCAGATTCAATTAGATGTTAATGCCACACATTATCCCCTCAAACATTTATTGGATGGTTCGTTAGATTTAGCCATCGTCAGCGAATGCCTTGAAAATGACCACATCGAATACCTGCCTTTATTTGAAGATGAAATGCGTGTTGTTGTTGCAAAATCACATCCTTGGGCACAAAAAGAGTTTTTAAGCCCAAGTGATTTTAAGGAAGAGACACTGATTATTCATTCCGAACCTTTGGAAACCGTAACGGTTTACACGAAAGTTTTGCAGCCTGCACAAATTGAACCTAAAGCCTACCTGATTATGCCACTTACTGAAGCAGCGATTGAATTGGTGAAATCAGATATGGGTGTAACAGTGATGGCAAATTGGGCTTATCAACCCTATCAATCTCCTGAACTGAAGACCTTAAAAGTAGGAGCGGAGGGTTTACATCGTATGCATTACATTGCTCGATTGAAAAACCGACAGTACCCTAGCTTTTATAAACCATTCATGGAATTTATGCGGGAAGAGATTGGGCTAAAACATAAAAACATGGAAAAAGCCTGAAAAACCTGTTTACCTTCTTCGTTTTTGGTCATTAGTAATTAGAGAAGTGATTTAAACTTTTAGTGTGAAATCACTTCAGCGCTTGCTGAACATCAGCCACTAAAAATTACGATAAACACCAAGAACCATGAAAGAAGAATTTCTCCATTACGTGTGGAAGTTCCAATACTTTGATAAAACCGCACTACAAACAACTTGTAAACAACCTGTCTCCATTCAGCATCCTGGCTACCAAAACTTTGATGCAGGCCCCGATTTTGAACAAGGTAAAGTGAAAATTGAACAATTGAATTGGGTTGGGCAAATTGAGATTCATTACCATTCCTCCGATTGGTTTAAACATCAGCATCAACTCGATTTGGCCTATGATAATGTAATCCTTCATGTCGTTTGGAACGACGACCAAGCCGTTTATCGAAGTGATGGCAGCCGCATTCCCACCATTGAACTCAAGCACCGTGTAGATCCTCAGCTCATAGAAAAGTTTAAGCAGTTGATTGTAAGCCCTCACCAAATTGCTTGTGCCGAAAATTTTTCTGACGTAAGTCAGCTGATTCAATTATCCATGCTCGACAAAGTATTGATGGAACGTTTGGATCGAAAAGCAAATGAAGTATTGGAACTGCTCAAAGTAAATCAAATGGATTGGGAAGAAACCACTTATCAAGTATTGGCTAAAAACTTTGGCTTTAAAATTAATGCGTTCCCATTTTTATTACTTTCCCGTGGCTTGCCTTTTAAACTGCTGAAGAAACATGGCAACCAGTTGTTTCAATTAGAAGCCTTACTTTTTGGACAATCAGGCTTGATTAATAAGTATATCACATCGGATCATTATCATCAGAAACTGAGTAAAGAATATCGCTTTTTAGCACACAAATATCAATTATTATCCAAGCAGTTGACCTTAGCCCAATGGAAATTCTTACGCATGCGTCCTGCTAACTTTCCTACGATTCGCGTAGCACAATTTGCCGCTTTACACCATCAACATCAAAGTTTTTTCTCAAAATTGTTGCATGCCAATTCCATTGAGGAATTTGAACAGTTGTTTCAGGTACAGCAGTCAGCATATTGGACTTCACATTACCTATTTGGGAAGAAAAGCAAAAAGGGTATTGCCAGTTTGGGGCAGCGAAGCATTCAAAATATTTTAATTAATTCAGTGGTTCCACTGCTTGTTGCCTATGGGAAGCATCGTTCCGAACAGCACTTTATTGATCGGGGAATAGCCTTACTTTCTAGCATAAAAGCGGAGTCAAACGCCATTACAAAGCATTGGGAAAAACTGAGTTTACCCTTAAAATCAGCCTTCGATTCACAAGGGGCAATTGAGTGGTATCAGGAATATTGTGCCAAACATAAATGTTTAAATTGTAGCATTGGTGTAAAACTTGTTCGATAAAAGTACAATTTTTTGTATATTTATTACAAAGCTGGATTACTCATTGATTATACCGATTTACATACCAATTTTTTGAAGACAAGATCACTGCGGCTTGAACCAACGTAATTCGACAATGAACATTTGAAAAAATTCATCAGCTTATTTTTAAACTAATATGCAAGAAGCAATTTCTCACCATTTTCAATTATCTGATATTGAATTTATTGATCAGGTTTTCTTGTTGAATATTGATCCAAAACTATTCAATCATGAAGCCCATATTCGATTTGCATGGATTGTGTTAAATGATTTTGAATTTCGAAAAGCTGTAACGCATATTCACGATTCTATCAAAGGGTTAGATCAAAAGTTTGGCGATGGCACCAAGTACCATGCAACCATTACCCAAGCGTTGATCGAAATCTTAACTTTAAGAATGAAGCAATATCAAGAACAACTCGACTTTGAAACGTTTATGTTTGAAAATCAAGATGTGTTGAAGTTTTGTAAAGACCTCTTGTTAGAACATTATAGTCAGGATTTATTGTTTTCAGACGCGGCCAAAGAGCAATATATCCGACCAAATCGGAGGTTGTTTCACTAAGGTGTACGCTTTCCCTTATAAGAACAACCTAGTGGATATTACGTAATTCCATAGGTTGTTCAAAATGTACTCACAAGCTTCACTCACATTCTAAATTGCTTACCTCATAGGTGTGTAATATTCGTGATAAACTCGTGATAAACACTATTATCGAGACTCATATTGATCCCATAATTCGCTTGCAAAGTCTTTAAAATTAGCAGGTGCTTTAGCAAAGTCCTCATCAAAGTTTTTATCAGGGCTATCAGAGCTAAAACGCGTTTGGCCTCTAATCGCGTACTTTTCACCATTTTCTAAGAGCATGAGTTTCATTGGGTCGCGACTTACATCACTTCTACATCCTAAGTTGTACACAAAACTAATTTCAGCATATTGATCTTGATCCAAGTCTGTAATGCGAATACTTTCTGTTGATAGTGCTAACATATTAGAAAAGTTACAGTCCTGAATATCTTGGATTTTCCGCATGAGTGTATAATCCGTTGCAGATTCCTTTTTGGTAAAATGTTCTACATAAAGTTGTTTATACACATGATCTCCACCAGCCCCATTTGGATCACCTGGTGTTACTTTCTCACTGAGTGTACAGATCAATAGGTTTTCCCCATTTGCATCCATCCATTTTCCACCCGCGATAAACGCTTCTCCCAATGCTTTTACACCCGTGGGTATCGAGCTTAAGGCAAAGGCATGTATGCTGTTTGGAGATTTTTCCATTTCATAGTTATTCCACAACTCACTGGCAAATTGCTTGAATGTAGGAGGGGCTTTATCGAAACTAGCATTAAATATTTTTTCTGATTCGTTGGGTTGGGGGATCAAGGCTCCTTCTGCTATTCCTCTACTCAGTAACACATGCTCTGAGCGTGTCATGCCACTCATGGTATATTCCTCACCGTTTTCCAATACGATTAGTTCCATCGGAATGGACATGAATCTATTTGTACAGCCTAGTAAATAAACAAAGCTAATTTCTTTGTAATTATCACCATCTAAATCGGTAATCTGGATACTTTCTTGATTCAACTCAAGCAGGTTTGTCAATACACAATTTTTTTCAGTAACTTCTATTTTCCGCAGTTGGAGGTAGTCCGCATTACCCTCTTTTTTGGTAAAATGCTCAATATACAGTTGGGTAGTAGTCGCATCCTGACCAGATGGATGATTGGAATCGACTTTTTTTGTTGAGGAGCATAACAAAAGATTCTCTCCATTAGCATCTTGCCACTTCCTTCCTGTGAGAAAGGTACTGCCCAAGGTTTTTGCGTCTGGTGGTAGCGCAGTCAGGGTTTCCTCCTTGGTATTGATCACATTAGGAGCGTTTTTCTCTTCTTTTTTAGGGTTAACATCTTCTTTTACTTGCTTTTGCTCCGTTGATGAACACGCAATAAGTAAACACAGCATTAAGAATAAATAATGAATTTTCATAAGGATGAGTTAGTTTAGAAAACTTCAATATTACTCTACCCGATGGTTTAACACTTAAATCTGCTATTCAAGGCTTCTGAGCCTTGAATCCATCATCGAAAGTTTCCTAACTTTCGAGTTTTAAGCAAGTTAGGAAACTTGCGACCATTGAGTCAACGTTTCAAAACGTTGACTAGCATGATTTATGTGTTTGATTATCAGATTCTTGCAAAATCATCGGGTAGAGAGCTTCAATATATAAATATAAATTCAAAGAATTTATAATCCTTAGTGCTTACTTATAGTGATTACATGGTGTTTGTGAAAGGCTTTCATCGTTTTCCTCCATTTTACTCACCTGCTTAGAAATATAAATTATGACCACAACTCCCAAAATCCTCCCATCTTTCCTAGATTTGTGAGAGATAAACAAAATGGAAATGCGAAGACTTTTATTGTTCGTTGTGATTAGCTTCCTGATCGCTTGTTCCTCAGAGAATCAATCTGCTGAAGAAGCAAGTAATACTACTAGTGCTGCAGATAGCGTTAGTACCATGGATACCATACAACAAATTGTTGCGATGGATACTGGGCATAATCCAGAGATGCAAAGTTTGGGGTTCTATTTTGAAAAATATGAGGTAGATGGTGCATTTTTATTGTTTGATCCTCAAGAAGATAAATATTACACCTATCATGGCGAACGTGCTGATGAGGCTTTTTTGCCCGCTTCTACCTTTAAAATTCTCAACTCATTAATTGCATTAGAAACGGGTGTAATTGCAGATACTAATGTCGTATTAACATGGGATGGAAAAGAGCGTGAAAACCCGGAGTGGAATCAAGATCAAAACATGATTCAGGCATTCCAAAACTCTACGGTTTGGTTTTACCAAGAGCTCGCACGAAGAATTGGCGTGAAACGCATGCAGCACTACATCAATAAGTCCAATTATGGCAATGAAAAAATGGGCGGGAAGATTGATGACTTTTGGTTGAATGGTGATTTGAGAATTTCCATGAATCAACAAGTAACGTTTTTACGCAAGCTCTACCGCAATGAGTTACCATTTTCCAAACGAAACCAAGAAAAAGTCAAAGGCTTGATGGTGCAACTCGAAACCGATAAATATAAATTGTACGGAAAAACAGGCTGGGCAGTAAGTCAGCAGATTGGTTGGTTTGTTGGTTTTGTGATGTACGATTACGAAGAAGAGGAAATTGTAATACCCAATGGACAAGATACTTTACAAAATGCCGTGCCCGATTCGTTGCGAGTGGTGAAGAAAACAAGGATTAAAAAAGGATATTATTTTGCTACCAATATTGATGTGCGCGATAAAAAAGATGCCGTAGCAAGAAAAAATATCACCATTGATATGCTAAAGAGTTTGAAGATCATTGACTAATATCATGCAGTTTAGAATGGAGCATTTCATTCGTTTCAGTATACTCAAATTACTCCTTCTGGTCACATTATCAGCTTGGGGGCAAAAAGAACGTCAGCTTTTGGGGGAAGGAGTGGTAGTTGCGGAGCAAAAGCAAGGTTGTTGGCGTTTCTATGATGACAATGATTCCTTAGTAATTGAAGCAGAATATCAAAATGATACCTTAAATGGAATATGGCGAGAATATGAAGCTGGACGTTTAATTGCAAAGGGACAATTTGAGAACGGCCTAGCCACAGGTTTATGGAAGCTGTATTATCCAAATCGTCAGATGGAAACTGACCAAACAGGTAAATCGGGAATGGAAGGCCAATACAAACTGGGCGTACAGCATGGGGTATGGACTGAATATTACCTAAATGGAACCATCGCTACAACAACAACTTTTGTAGAAGGTATTCGTAATGGCCCTGAGGTATTGTATTATGAAGATGGAGCAGTGGCCTTAGAACTATTTTACTTATTAGATAAGCTCGAAGGAGTTTATAAAAGCTACCACGAAAACGGAAAGCTCGAAAAACTTGCCTATTATGAAGACGATAGTTTAAACGGCAGTTGGAAACTGTATTATGAAAATGGAAATGTACAGGAAACGGGTTTTTATGTAGCCAATTTGAAGGATGGCGAATGGAAGTCCTTTTATGAAAACGGTCAGTTGCAGCAGATTGAATATTGGGAGAAAAATACCTTACAAACCATAGGCGATTGGTATACAAAAGCTGGAGAAAAAAAGAAAGGAGGCCAAATGAAGCGCGGTACAGGGTATCGTTTGTATTATGCGGATAGTGGACAGGTGACGGCTAAGGTATATTACGAGTTAGGGGAAAAGCATGGGCCAGTATATGAATATGATGAAACCGCAAACTTACTGCGGAAAAGTGCTCATAAAGAAGGGGTTTTACATGGCGATTGGGAGTTATACTACGCGTCTGGGAAATTAGCTGCTAAAGGAAAATATAAACAAGGAGAGGTACATGGAAGGTACTTAGAATATTTGGAAAATGGCCAACTGATTCAAAAAGGCTACTATCGGAATGATGAAAAAGATAGTGTCTGGAACTATTATTATGAAACAGGAGAGTTATTAGCCGTAGGAAAGTTTGTGGAAGGGTACAAAGAAGGTGGATGGAAAGGATTTTATCGAAATGGACGAATCAAAGATCAAGGTGCATTCATTCGTGGGTTGGAGCAGGGACTTTGGCAAAGTTTTCATACAAATGGCCGTGTGATGACGGAAGGTAATTTTGTTGCAGGAGCTAAAGCGGGGAGTTGGAAAAGTTATGATGAAACGGGACGCTTAGAAATGGAGGGAAAATTTAGTGCTGGCAAGCGAGAAGGTGAATGGCATTATTATGCGTACACGAAGAAAGGAAAGCAATTTATTCGTGAAAAAGGAAAATTCGCTAATGATCAAGAAGTAGGAAATTGGCAAGCGTATTACCCTTCGGGAAAGATCAAATCTGCGGGGGCGTATATAGATGGGAAAGAAGAGGGGGCGTGGAAATACTTTTATGAAGACGGTAAACTCATGCAGCAGGAAGTTTGGGAAGACGGTCTATTAGTAGGGTTATCCGATTTCATGACCGAAGCAGGTATTGCACTCACTAAAGGTTCTTTTTTTAAAGGGGAAGGCTTGCGCATGAATTATTATCCTGATGGAAGTTTATCTTCTACAGGATATTACCAAAATGGGTTACCACACGGCTTGTGGAAATACTATAATGAGAAGGGAAACTTAATTGGGCAAGGCAAGTTTGAAGCTGGCACACGTACAGGCGTTTGGAAGTACTTTTATGACAATAATCAACTAAAGTCAAGTGGTCATTATGTGAACGGGATACTCTCTGGAGTTTGGACACACTATAAAAAGAATGGTAAGCTATTAAATAAGGAAGATTTTGGGGAAATAAAAGAATAATGTTGGTGTCCATATCAGTTTATGGTTGATATAATGTGTATTTTTTTGATATCATTTAATTCAAATGATTAGAAAATAAACATATATAATATACCTTATAGTTATATGTTTGTTTTATTTGCTGCTGTAAATCAGTAATTTGCAATTAGGTTGAATGGGATGTGATCGAATTATTTTTAAGAATGCTTGTATTACTTAAAAATAAAGATCATTTAACAAAGAGAACTTAAATCAACAACGATGAAACGAAGAAAATTTATTCAAACAGCGTTATTAGGAAGTGCTGCGCTAGGAACTGGTTTAAGCCCTCTTAAATTATGGGCTGATACGGAGGTATTACAGCTCACTATTTTGCACACCAATGACATGCATTCGCGAATCGAGCCTTTTCCAGAAAATGCAAGGCGAAATGCAGGAATGGGCGGTATGTCTCGTAGAGCAGCTTTAATTCAGAAAATTAGAGCGGAAGGAAATCAAGTGTTGCTGTTAGATGCAGGAGATATTTTTCAGGGAACCCCTTATTTTAACTTTTTCAATGGCGAGCTTGAGTTTAAGCTAATGAGTCATATGGGATATGATGCGGCTACGTTGGGCAATCATGACTTTGATGCAGGATTAGCAGGTTTTATTAAGCAATTGCCACATGCCTCATTTCAGTTTGTCAACGCGAATTACACATTTGAAGAGCAGGTATTAAAATCTGCGATTAAACCGTATAAAATCTTTCAGAAAGGACCCTTAAAAATTGGTGTATTTGGTTTGGGAATTAAACTAGATGGTTTGGTACCCAAAAACCTATATGGTCATACAAAATATGCTGATCCTATTGGCACTGCGAAAGAAATTGTTCAAGAACTAAAACGGAAAAAGTGCCATTTAATTGTTTGTTTGTCTCACCTTGGCAATAAGTATGAGTCTGATAAGGTTTCTGATGAAGTGCTTGCACAAAGTGTTGAGGGCATTGACCTCATCATTGGTGGACATACGCATACTTTTATGCCTAAGCCGCTTGAATATCGGAATCCGCAAGGGCGGAAAGTGCTTGTAAATCAGGTAGGTTGGGCAGGGGTTAACCTTGGGCGTATTGATTTCTTTTTCTCTCGTCAACTCAACGTAAAAGAGGTGGAAGGGAAGGCTTTGGGCATTTATCAAAAATGACACCAAGTTTTTGGTGAGGAAAAAAAATCAAAAAAATTAATATTCGCGTAAACTACTGATAATCAGTTTATTAAACACTGTTTGCAATTCGTATTAAGCTTTTGGTTTTCAGGTAGTTAGGTGAAAAAAAAGTGTTTTTTTAGTGCGAAAATTCGAAAAATCAAAATTTTTTTTCCGCGTTTTTTTTCTCATTTTTGTTTCCGCGAGTTCCCTAAAATGGTAAGCTTTTTATACCTATCATGCTTACCTCAATTGGTAACCTACAAACTCCAATTCATCCCGATGGAGTTAAACTCAGAGTTCTACCAAAACTTTGAAAATTGTTCGTGGTAATATATGATAAATTGAAAATTTAGCACATTTTCAATCAGGGATTTGTCACCCCAATTGTTAAATGGGGAGGTAACTGGAAGTCACATAATTGTAACCAGTTTTTATTTGCCTAAATGTATCGTTTCATGTTTGGGCTTGCGATATGTTGATCGTAGAAAATCAACACAATTTCGTTTTTTCGAATCATCTAAACCGAAATGAACTATCGTGTTAAGTGAAACGCTAAGTAAATGCCAAGAAGTCTGGGAACGTTGTCTTGCGGTAATTCGTAAGGAGGTTCCAGAACAAAGTTTTAATACTTGGTTTAAACCTATTAAGCCGATTAAATTAGTCAATAGTGTACTCACCATTGAAGTACCTAGTCCTTTTTTCTATGAATGGCTTGAAGAGTATTATGTACATATTCTCAAGAAAGCGCTCACAGAAGAATTAGGACCTGATGGTAAATTGGAGTATTCTATTGTGGTAGATAAAGGAACGCAGAAAAATCAACCTTTTACCATTAAGGTGCGAAAAAGCCGTCAAGTGCAACCCGTTGCTCCAGCAACTACAGCTACTAACGGAAAAGCCTTAAAAGGTAAGGTGAAGGATGGAATTGTAACCATTCAATCAAAGTTACAAGAAGCTTCTATCGTTAGTCCTTTTGAAATTCCTGAGATTGATCCCAACTATACCGCTTCTCAACTTAATCCGAATTATACATTTGATAGCTATATCGAAGGAGATTGTAACCGTTTAGCTCGGGCAGCAGGCATGGCCATTGCGGAGCGTCCTGGAGTAACTTCTTTTAATCCGTTGGTGATTTATGGCGGTGTAGGGTTGGGTAAAACACATTTGGGGCAAGCAATTGGTAATCACATTAAGTTTAATATGCCCGGTAAGTTTGTGCTATATGTTTCTGCCGAGCAGTTTACCGCACAATTTATTGATGCATTAAAAACAAATACAGTTCAAAATTTCACCAATTACTACTTGCAAGTGGATGTGCTCATTGTAGATGATATCCAGTTTTTGGCGAAAAAAGAGAAAACGCAGGAAACCTTTTTCCATATTTTCAATCACCTGCATCAATCTGGAAAGCAAATCATCATGACCACTGATAAACCTCCAAAGAGTTTGGAAGGGCTTCAAGAACGATTACTTTCTCGGTTTAAGTGGGGATTAACGGCTGATGTTCAAACTCCTGCTTTTGAAACACGATTGGCAATTGTGCAAAATAAAATTCAAGCAGAAGGGGTGCCAGTTCCCGAAGATGTTATGGAGTACATCGCTTTCAATGTAGATACCAATATTCGCGAACTCGAAGGGGTCTTAATTTCATTGATCGCCAATGCGTCTTTCATGAGAACGAATATCGACATGGAGCTGGCGAAAGTCACTCTGATGAATATTATTCGACACTCCGAAAAAGAAGTTACAGTTGATTTGATTCAGCAAATTGTAGCTGATTATTTCAAAATTTCAGTAGAAGAGCTGAAATCAAAAACGAGAAAAAAAGAAATCGCTACAGCCAGACAAATTGCAATGCACTTTTCCAAAGAATTGACGCAAATTCCTTTAAAAGTAATTGGAGCAAATTTTGGTGGGAGAGATCACAGTACGGTTGTACATGCGAGTAAGGCAGTAGAAAAAAAATCATCTTCAGATTCTATGTATGAGAAGATTGTTCAAGATATTCGGGAACAATTGAGTTAATTGACCACCTTATACATAAAAAGGAGGTATAGTTGCATAACCAGCTATACCTCTTTTTTTATGAAATAGTCTCTAAACAAATGCCTACAAAAAGCTAGTCAATCCAAAATGAATTTTTGCCTGCCGAAAGCCAATCGCTTGATCTGCTGAATTCCCTAATGAATAAATTAAGCGAAAAAGCCCTCCTTTAGTTTGCACGGCGAGCCCTAAACCAAGTCCATAAGGCTGGTCGGAGAAGCTAAAATCTACCACTTCGTTTTCTAAAAAAGCTTGATCAAAAAAGGTGAAAAAATACGAAGTGCGGTCAAAGTAAATGCGGTATTCCAATGAGGCAATGGTGTAGAAGGACACAAAAAAAGCATTTTCATTAAATCCTCTTAAGGTTTGGATGCCGCCAATCCTGAATAAATCGTTTTGGTAAAGTTGTTGGTTGAAGAGTTTTCCTCCAGAAAGTTTGGAATAGATGGTGCTTGATTTGCCTACCTTCCAAAATTTACCAAGAGATAGCTGCAGCGTTCCTTGCAGACTTTTTAAATCAACCCCACCATAAACGGACTCAAATAAACTATCCGTACTTGGAATGCTAGGGCGAATGGTTTTATTACCAATTAAAAGCTTGCTACTCATTTCAAAGCCTTTCCTTGGCACATTATTGTAATCGAGTTGACTGAATGTATAGTTTAAACCATAAGCCGTAATTTGATTACTGCCAAAACGCTGAAGGTTCTCCGAGGAGAGTTGTTGGCCTGAAAGTGTTAATCGACTATCGATAATACTTACTTGAAATGCCAGTTCTCCCCAAGTATTTCGATGTGCTAATGCTAGTGATCTCCGTAAATTATTGAATAATGAATCTTCCCGTAAAGAATAAAAGTTAGCTTGTAACGTCAGATGTGTTTTTAATAAATCGGGATGTTCGTAATTGAGTTCAAAAAGTTGTGCGCCCAAACGCAATCGCTGAAAAGCAAATTGAAGTATTTTGCCTTTTCCAAACGGGTTTTGAAGCTTTAAATCTACCGTTCCCGTAATCACTGGTCGTCTTCCTGTATTGGCTTGATCACTTAATAATAATCCAATAATGCCATCTAATTGCGTGTTTTTTACAGGCAAGGTTTCAAGCTTCAAATAAGCACGATCATACCGAAATAAAATCTGAGGTGGTGCTTTTAATTGAATGTAAGCAGCTTGTTGCAAAAAACGAATCGCTGCTTGGGCCTTTTTTTCGCGATAAGGCTTGCCAATTTCCCATCCAATTTGGTGAGCCAAGGAGCCCGCATGAAGTTTTGCCTCGCCCGAAATAATTAGAGAATCAAAGGTGATGTAAGGGCCTAACCTTGCTTGAACTGCTGCTGAAATCGGTGTTTGATCATGAATGAACGAATCCAGTTGGATAGACGCAAAAGGATATCCAGCATTCTCCTGAAAGGTTAAGAAATCTTTTTGCAGCGTAAGCCACTCGTCTAAGGTATATAAGGTATCTTGAGGAGTAAGGCGACGCCAGTCTTTCTCATTGACATTTCCTCGCCTAATGGCGCAGCGAGTGTAGCGTTTCCCTAAATGCACGCTTGCGTTGAAGGACTGACTGCTCGCTTGATAGGATAAAGCATCTAAGTTGGCAGAAAAATAACCTTGATGATGAAGCTGCTCAATAAATGCATGTAGATTGGTTTGGAGTTGAGTGCTGTCTGGATAAATCTGCTTCAGTTTTAAGGATTGGGCAATGGCATGTACAGCAGTAGGGGTAATGATTAGCTTAAATTCCTCCTTTTGAGCAAATGATGGAAATACTGTTCCCAAACAAAATGAGACCAGTAACTGGATTTTAACTATTTTGTGACGATACTCAATAGATACGTTCATAGATATAAAGCTTTACATCATAAGCTTACGCGGTAGATTGCCGTAATGATGCTAGTAAATATTTTTATATAGACTTAATCTAAATAAAAATATTATGTATCTTTGTGGCGAAATTAAGTGCTTTTAGTATGAATCGGATACATAATCAATTAATCAGTCAACAATTGCTTGAGTTATTACAGTTAGATCAAGTAGAAACAGATTTTGAGTGTAAAAAGAAAAATTGCTGTAAGAAATACAAGAAGAGCAATAAGTACTGTAAAAGCTGTCCAAAAAAATAAGCTCAAGTATAGGTTTTTTAATCAAGACACTTAGTAATGGCTGATTGCCATTGCTTTTAATTATCCTGCCTTATACCACTTGTAAATGAATTCCGATTTACTAAGTGAACCACTGTATTCGTATTTTTTAGCTACATTTTTCATGGGATAACGCATTTGAGTGCTTCAGATGAAATGATTCCTATGGGATGAATAATGTTCTCTTCCGATAATTTCAAAACAAAGTTTGTTTGAATGCCTACCTTATATTTACTTTGGGACGATTTTGAGCAAAGCCTTTAGTGCATTAAATAGTTGTTCACGATTTCAAAGTGTAATGACATAAACAAGACTTAACATGTAAAGATTTCATTTACAGTATGTTAATTTTTGAATATGTGAATGTGATCAAGAAAAAATCAAGTTTATTTTTTTTGAAAACTAATATTGGTAAGGTTTTTGGATTCATTTTTGCAGACATGAGGTGGTAGTTCAAAAATGGAATTCAGATTGAATTAAAATAAAGCAACCAACTCAATTAGTGATTCTGAACGAAGCTAAAGGTTTTAGGAGTAAACGCTTAATGAAAGAAATATCATGATTAGAATCAATCTCTCAAAAGCCCTGACGTACATTATAGTTCTCAGTGCAATCACCTTGCAAAGTTGTATCTTTGGTGGCGGTAAAGGTTTCAAAGAAACGGGCGAAGCTGGTGAATTGACGGGGGTATTAGAACGTGAAGGTTGGAGACAGACAATCCCTTACGGTATGACTTTGGTACCTTCAGGTACTTTCCACATGGGTCAGGCAGATGAAGACATTACTTCATCGAAAATCAGTATGAACAAACAAGTGACTATTGGTGGTTTCTACATGGATGAAACAGAAATTACCAACAATGAGTATCGTCAGTTTATCAATGCGTATCTTGGTGATGGAACAGATGGTGGCATTGCCGATACAAGTGCTGACTGGACACCAGAACGAGCAATGGAAGAACTTTATCCAGATACGATGGTATGGATGGAAGATTTTGCTCACCACATGGGCGATCCAATGACTCAGTATTATTACATGCACCCTGCATTTGACGACTATCCTGTTGTCGGGATAACTTGGACAGCTGCAAAAGAATTTTGTAAGTGGAGAACTAATCATATGAACACTTTCCGTAGAGAAGAAGGCTTATTCGATTTGCCAAACTTCCGTTTACCGTCCGAAGCTGAGTGGGAATATGCTGCAAGAGGAGGCCGTGATATGGCCAAATATCCTTGGGGTGGCCCTTACTTAAGAAATGCGAAAGGTTGTGCCTTAGCGAACTTTAAGCCAGGAAGAGGTAATTATTATGATGATGGATTCCAGTATACGTCTCCAGTAGGCTCCTACTTCGCCAATGACTTTGGATTATATGATATGTCAGGAAATGTAGCAGAATGGTGTGAAGATGCCTTCCACCCAGCAAGTTATCCTGTAGTTTGGGACTTAAACCCAACCTATTTTGACGAAAATGAGCCACGCAAAGTGATTCGTGGTGGTTCATGGAAAGACATTGCCTATTATAATGAGACTGGTACAAGAAGTTATGAGTACCAAGATACTTCAAGATCTTTCATCGGATTCCGTACTGCGATGACCTATTTAGGTCGTTCTTCAGGCTACGAATTCTAATGATAATCAGGATGTAAAGCAGGTTTTTTGCCTGCTTTCTTACATTCTTTGTGTTTTGTTTTGTAAGCTATGGATTTATTTTACAACTTAGAGCTACAAATGTTCTAGAATCACCTGTAGTTGTGGCACTTGAGCATTCTGTTTGTCTTTAAAAGTTTTGACCTATCGTAAACTTATTAACCCAACTAAAGCAATTCGAAAATGAGTAAACAAGAAACTAAACTGGAATGGTTTTACCGAGTAGTCGTACCTAAAGCTACCTCATTGGGAGCTGCGATTGTAGTAATCGGTGCACTTTTCAAAATTCAGCACCTTCCAGGCGCAGGTCTTATGCTCGGTATAGGACTATGTACAGAATCCTTTATCTTCTTAATGGGGGTATTCCAACCTTCTCCGCCACCAGAGGCACACTATGAGTGGGAAAGAGCTTACCCTGAATTAGCCTCAGACACTCCTGTTAAACCAGGTCAAAAGAAAGCTGTTCTTCCATCAAGTAGTCCTGATACTATGAAGAAAATGGCTGCATTGGAAGAGGCTTTAGCTAAGGCTGTAAATCCTGACTCTGTTAAAAATTTAGGAGCAGGCATGCAAAAATTGACTCAAACCGTGGGTCAAATCAAAGATGTAACTAACACGACTGTAGCATCAGAATCGTATACAAAAAGCTTACAGGCTGCAACCAAGTCTATGGGCGATTTGAACAAAGCATATGCTAATACGGTGAATGCAATGGCTTCTATGGCTAATGCAACCAAAGATGCGAAAGAATATCACTCACAAGTTCAGACGATCACTAAAAATTTGGGTGCGTTGAATGCAGTTTATGAGATGGAATTGAAAGACGCGAATTCTCACTTGAAAGCGATGAATAAATTCTACTCTAACTTGACTGTGGCTATGGAAAGCATGTCAGAGGCAAGTAAAGAATCTTCTGTATTCAGAGACCAAATGAAAGCATTGACTGGCAACCTTACTCAGTTGAATAAAGTTTATGGCAACATGTTGTCTGCTATGAAGGGCTAATTTTTCCTTTTGCTTAATTAATGTTTAATCAAAAAAATTAAGAAAAACTATGGCAGGAGGCGCAAAAGAAACCCCCAGGCAACGGATGATTGGTATGATGTATCTCGTCCTGACGGCCCTACTTGCATTGCAAGTAAGTAATGCCGTTCTCGACAAGTTCATCTTTATCGATCAGTCCTTACAGCATTCTGTAGAAGTAACGACCAGTGCCAACAAAAAAATTATTGATGGTATTGGACAAGCAGTTGAGAAAGGTGGCAATCGTGATAAAGACAAAGCGGTCTTAAACGATGCAGAAGAAGTAGTGAAAGCTACGAAAGAGATGTATGATTTCCTCCATACGATGAGACGTGAAATCACGGAAGTCAGTGGAGGTGTTGATCCTGAAACCAAGAAATTAATTGGTGCGAAGGACTACGACAAGCAAATGGCCTACACATTGGGTACAGAGTCAAAAAAAGGTAAAGGCTATGAATTGGAAGAAAAGCTTAATTCTTACATTGATAAGTTGAATGAGCTTACAGAAGATTCATTAAAACTGGATAAGTTGGCTAAGCCTGCAAGCGAGATCAAAGAATTTGCTAATGATGAGAATCAGAAAAACAAAGACTTTGCGCAATTGAACTTCGATCATACCCCTACAGTTGCCTGTATGGCTATTTTGAGTCAGTTTGAGCAAGAAGTAGCTCAACAAGAAGGCAAAGCATTGGAATATTTAGCAAAAAAAGTTGGTGCTGATATTCCTAAATTCGATAAGATTATTGCGGTAGCAACTGCAGAATCAAGAGTAGTAGCTGCTGGTACAAAGTACAAGGCATCTTTATTCTTAGCTGCATCATCTTCTACAGCACGTCCTAGTATGTCTACAAATGCTCCTGGTGGAGTGAAGTTAGACGGTGAAGGTAGAGGTCAAATCGAATTTACTGCCCAAGGTGGTAACTACGACAAGCAAGGAAACTCTAAAAGGAAGTGGACAGGTCGAATTACATTAAAATTACCTACTGGTGACTCTACATTTAGTGTAGAAGAAGAATATACCGTAGTAAAACCTGTAATTCAAATCCGTTCTGCGTCAGTTCAGGCATTATATTTGAACTGTGGTAATGAGTTGCAAGTTGATGTTCCTGCTTTAGGTAATATTTATGAGCCTAAATTCTCAGCTGCTGGTGCTGATGCTATTCCTGGCGCTAAGAAAGGATTAGTAACAGTAGTTCCTAACCGAGCAAAGGTTGACTTAACCGTTTCAAGTGGTGGAGCAAAGATTGGTACTGAAAGCTTTAAAGTACGTAAAGTGCCTAAGCCAACTTTGATTCCTTACTCAGGAAATAGACCAGTTGACTTGAAGCAAGGTGTAGCAGCATTAGCGATGCGAAACATCGAAGTGAGAGCAGTTCCTGATGCAGACTTTAAAGCATTCTTACCTAAAGATGCACGTTATAGAGTAACAAAATACATTGTAACATTAGCAAGAGGTAAGAGAGCGGTGCAATCAAAAACTGTTACAGGGCCAAAAGCGAGCTTAACAAGTTTGATTCAAAAGGCAAAACCAGGTGGTACAGATCGATTAGTAATTGAGATCAAAGAAGTTCAACGAATGAACTTTAAAAACAGAACGGAAAAGGTTGGAGGCATGTCTTCTAATATCTTTACCATACCACTTAATTAATTAATTGAAATATTATGATGCGAAAGATTTCTTTACTGGGGTTAGTTCTAGTGTTCTTCGGTACCTCATTTGTTTCTAATGCACAAGAAATAGATGAAAGCGGTTACAATTATAATTCCGTAAGGCCGATTAGACGTGCAGACATTATGTATCTTAATACCGTTTGGAGACGAATGGATTTAAGAGAAAAGCAGAATGAACCATACTTTGCTGAGGAAAATCAGATTACAAAAATTGTGATTGATGCAGTAAAAGCTGGTGTATTGAGGCCGTTTACTAATGATTCTTTGAACACTAGGATGTCTTTGAATCAGTTTTTGGAGAACCTCAAAATACCTGGTGGAGACGAAGGTCTTTCAAAAGAAGATATCGAGATGGGCTTTGGCGCTGACGATGGCGGCGGCTGGGGCGGTGGCGGTGATGATGGCTGGGGCGGCGGCGGAGACGGCTGGGGCGGTGGCGGAGATGGCTTTGGCGGTGGCGGTGATGGTGGTGACGGCGGAGACGGTGGCGCTGCTGTTGGTGGAGAAGCTGAATCCGATGAGTTCTTTGCCAAGCAAATCCCTCTTTTAGAAATTAAAGAAGACGTGATCTTCGATCGAAAACGCTCTCGTATCTATCATGATATTCAAGCAATTACATTAATTATTCCTGGTGATTATTATCCTTCTGGAATTGACAAACGTTTGGCGACTTTCTCGTACAAAGAACTCGTAGAAAACGTATTTGTTGATAACCCACAAGCAAGTTGGTTTAATACAAGTAATACCAGTGAAAATAGAAACCTAGCTGATGCTTTTGATTTGAGGTTGTTTAGTGCAAGAATTATCAAATATTCAAACCCTAAAGATGCTTTTATTGAAGATATCTACAATGGTGATTTGAAAGTAAGTCTTGGAAAATCTCAGGAGTATGAGTACCAGTTGTTGGATTACGAATCTAACTTATGGTCAAACTAATTTTCACAATAAGATAGGAAGAGGGAATCTGAACATTCAGATTCCCTTTTTCTTTTTAGACACAATCTCATCAAAACTTTTAACTAGCTGGAGGAAACTATCGCAGCTCTCCGACATTTTTTATAATTTCGAAGTATTGAATGTTATTAAATAAACCATTACAGACTATGATTTTTATAATTATTGGAGTTTTTGCGCTATTAGGTTGGATTGTAAGCGCAAGGCTAAAAAGTAAGTTTAAAAAATACTCCCAGATTGGTTTACGTTCTGGTATGAGTGGTGCTGAAGCGGCACAACGTATGTTGCATGATCATGGCATTCATGATGTCCAAATTACTTGCGTACCTGGTCGGTTAACTGACCATTATAACCCAAGTGATAAAACGGTAAATTTAAGTGAAGACGTATATCACGGCAGGCATGCTGCAGCTGTGGCTGTTGCAGCCCATGAATGCGGGCACGCTGTTCAACATGCAACGGCTTATAGTATGTTACAACTTCGATCGGCTCTAGTTCCTGTTCAGGTAACTGCTGCTAAATTGCTGAATATATTTATGATTTTAGGGGTATTGGGAATTGCTTTTAGTTGGTTGCCATACTTTGTAGTTGGTTTGGTCATATGCGGAGCGTATGGAGTGATGACGTTGTTTAGTGTCATTACCCTCCCTGTAGAATTTGATGCGACTGCTAGAGCATTAAAATGGATTGAAGAGCAGCGTATTGTAACTAGTCAGGAGTATACCATGTCACAAGATGCCTTAAAATGGGCAGCGATGACCTATGTTGTTGCGGCATTAGGCTCTTTGGCAGCCTTTCTATACTATATATTTGTTTTCTTTGGTAATGACTAACGATGAATTGTCCTTTTAGAAGCATGGTTTTTACCATGCTTCTAACATATCTGGAAGGCGTTCAAGCATCATGATGAATGAAATTCCAGCAGCAGCACCCGAAACAAATAAGTTCCAATCTCGGTGTTTCGCTTTGAATACTGATAACACAAAAAAGGCTACTACTAAAATACAAGTGACAATGATGAGTTGACCAAGCTCTAATCCGATATTAAAGGATAATAAAGGGACGGTAATGCTAGCTTCTTTACCAAGCAGGGAGGCTAAAAAGTTTGAAAATCCCATCCCGTGTATTAAACCAACAAAGAGTGCTAGTAGGTAGGTGATTCCTTGTCGTTTCGACTTTCCTTCATTTACACCATTAAATACATTGTATAAAGCGGTAATGAGTATGGTTACGGGAATAAAAAACTCTGTGATGGCTTGAGGAATTGTTACGAGTTTTAGCGTTGCCAATGCCAAGGTGATGCTATGCCCTACCGTAAATGCGGTGACGAGAATTAATACCTGTTTCCATTGACTTAACTTATATACAGCGCAGAGCGCAACGATAAATAAAATATGATCGTAACCTTGAAGATCAGAGATATGATCAAAACCAAGGCCGAGATATGCTTGAAATTCACTCATTATTTTATTGTTTAAACCTGAAAATCGCCCAAATAAATGGGATACAAAGCAGAATATCAATTACATTTGTATAGGTATTGTAAAAATCTGTTATGACTGAAAGTTTATCTTCGCCTAAAAAGCTAGCCTCTCCTTTAACAACACTTCAAAACCGTTTTCAGAATCGCCTTTGGAGCTTTATTGCCTTTCTTCTATTTATGAGCTTTATTGCCGCGTTGTACCTATTAAACCGAGGAAGTTGGAAAGAACAAGCAGCTAGTCAACAATTGCTGATTGATAGCTTACAAAACCATACACAAGAGCTGAGCCATCGGATAGCGTATTTACAAAAAGCGAAACAACAAGAAATTGAGAGCATCCGCACATTATCTTTTGATTCCTTTGATGAAGATCAATATAGAGTATATGGTTTGTACCGTGATAAAAACAAAAAACAGACGCTAGAAACGATTTCCCAAAAGTTTAATGTTTACAACGCGGGAGCGATCAAATACAGTGATGTGTTAGGGGAACGTTGGTTTATTGTGCCCATTAAAGGAGTACATTTTATGCGAGAAGATGAGACTTTAGAAGAAATTTCGATGCAGTATTATGGGAATCCAGCCGATAGTATGCTAATAGTACAATTCAATCCTGTAATAAAGCCTTTAAAGAGCTTATTTATCCCCTTTTCTGATTAAGATTGAACTATCTTAAGAGAGTGTGAAAATCTGCCCTTTGTAAAGAACAATTCATAGCCTGAAATTGTTAAATCTTTGACTGATTTGATGTAACAAAATGGTAGTGATTATTCCCTATTTTGCGAATTTTCGCTATATTGCTCGTCGATGAATCTCATTCATTTTTTTCGTAAGTAAACCGATAAAATATATGTCAGAAACAGCACAGTTGCACTTTAACGGGAACGTGTATGACCTTCCTATCATTACAGGTTCTGAAGATGAAAAAGCGCTGGATATCAGTAAGCTACGGGCTCAATCAGGTTTAGTAACACTTGATCCGGGCTTTAAGAATACAGGTTCTACAACAAGTGGCATTACTTTTTTGAATGGAGAAGAAGGTATCTTGAGATACCGAGGTTATTCTATTGAAGA
>JBMYQA010000048.1:0-27853 GCA_049600855.1 Flammeovirgaceae bacterium
CTTTCATAAGCACTAATCAAAAAATCATTATTCGTATTATAGACACGTTTACTCAAATCTTGGCTCGTTTCTAACAGTATCCCTTTAGTTGCGAGTCTCATATTCGTTAAGTGAAATGTACTTTCTGGAAATGTTGACAAATGGCTTACTGAAAAAGCAATAAACAAATTAAAATCAAATTTAATCGACTCCAGAAATGCATCTTTTGCTCTTTCAGCTAATGAAGGAATAATGACTTTTAGCTGTTTTAAACGTACATCTACCGCCTGCTTCAAACAATCGTATGCCTCTGCTAAGTTTCCAACATGCTGGTAAGTGATTCCCAAGTGCATCAAGCTCAAGGCGTAATCTGGATGTTGCTCGCCAAGAATACGTTTCCGAATATCATGCACTTTTTGGATTAATCTGAGTGCTTCGTCATACTCCCCTAACACCACGTCAATCACTGCCAAGTTTTCTAGGCTTTCGGCAAAATCAGGATGTTCCTCTCCTAATAATTCCTTGCGTATATTCATACTCTCTAAACAAGGAGACAGCGCTTCATCGTATTGATTATTTTGACAGAAAGCAGCACACAAATTAGACAAATACAAAGCATACAATTCATTGTTTTTCCCGTATTTTTCTTCAATGCCTTTCAGCGCCTCTTGATAGAATGGAATCGCCTCTTCATATTTTTCATGGGTACTGAGCGCCAAGGCATAGTTATTTAGGATACGAGGTAATAATCCTGTTGGATCGGGCTGATGCTTTTGTAGGTCATAGGCTTTCTGTTGAGTTTGAATAGCTTCCGCTACATTCCCCAACTCTAAATAGACTTGCCCTAAGCTCGTCAAGGTTTCCAGGTAATGCTCGTGTGCTTCGCCAAATACTTCGATAAACTCTTCGAGGCAATATTGGGCTTCTAGGTAATCGCCATTCGCTGCAAAGATATTGGCAAAAAGCCGCAGGTTCATTACTAAGTTAGTATCCCTTGCTCCCCATTCTTTTACTGCCAGTATTTTGAATTCTTTCGCTAATTCTCCTGCTTTCTGAATTTCTCCTTGCTCAAATGCATCAAAAGCTTGATTGGCAACTTCTTTTAGGTAATCCACCTCAGCATAGTGTGTCTCAGGCATCAATCGTTTATAGAGATAAGCATTGAAAGATGATTCTTGCGCAGCAATTTCCAAGCGTTTTTCAGCACCTAACTCCCGAATGATCTGATCTACCCGAAATTGCAGTTCTACGGGTAAGAATTTATCTAACTTTCCTTCTCCAAAATATTGGGTAGGCTCGCCAAATTCTGGCAATAACTTTCGTACTTTGATGATGGCTAATTCATCGTCAATGGTAGCATCTGCCCCCTGAATTTCCACAAAGAGCTTATGCTTTCGCATATTTAACTCCCATTCCAACATTCTCCGCATTAAATCTTCTGAGTTCCACCATTGGGCAAAATCTTCTGCTGTAGCGCCATGTTCCAAAGCACGATTTAAAAATTCCAAGGATTGTTGATCTCCTTGCTCGGCCTTATAGATCACCATGCTTCCGTACAACTCTGGTAGTTTGTAGATTTTGTCATCTTCAGCAGCCTGTGCCTTACATTGATTCAGCCCCATTTGGATGACTTCAGGGGTAAATGATAAGTCCCAAAGCTGGCTACGACTCATAAAAATTTCAATAAATTGTTCGTCAGATGTCGTCTTATGCGCTGCTTCCTGCTTTTTAGAACCGCCAAAGAGTTTGGAAAAAAATTTCATAGTGATGTTGCCTAAGGTTGGATGGTATACGAATGATACACAGATATTGACAACAATCAAAAGGGAGGGATTGCTTTTTATATGATTAGACAACTTCAAATTCTACATTTCGATAAACCATACTCAATGCCAAATCAATATCAATACTATTTAGTTGAATGCTTGCATCTAGCCCTTCCGAGCGATCAATACTCCACATGTTTTTTTGACTACGGGTGAAGGTTTCAATGAGTGGTTTTTCTTGCTCTACTAACACGTACTCTTGTAATGTAGGGATTTGCCGATAGAAGAAAAACTTATCCCCTCGATCATAATTTGCAGTAGATTTAGAGAGCACTTCAATGATAACAATCGGATTCGTGATGGCTTCTCCATCAAGCCGTGACTTTTCAGCTTTATTACAAACTACCATGGTATCTGGATATAAAAAACGATTACCTTCCTGAACATGTAGCTTAATATCACTGTTTAAAGGAAAACAAGAAGTGTTTTTGTGAAGTAATTTAGCATTAATCAAGGCAAAAATATTTCCACTGATAAGCCCATGATTATACGTTCCTCCCGCCATGGCAAAAATAGTTCCATTATGGAACTCATATTTTTGCCCACTTTCTTCTTCAATGGTTCTGTATTCTTCTAAACTGATATTTTCCAACCTTGAGGCTTCCATCTCGTTTTTTATCAAATTTACTAGAAACCCTCTTCAAAGTCAAACGCAATGCGATTCAAACACACTCAATAAGCAAACCAATCAGTTGAAGGTATCCCTTTTCTTACACAGGTAGTGTAACAGTCACAGATCGTCTTGTAATAGCAGAAGTTACTGAAAACGTTGAGACTTAAATTCTAAACTCCACCCATTAAATATACCGATTCACAATATTTTCGAATAGCTCTTGCTTGCCGCTGATTTGTGCTGGTTCGCCAAAGGCTTTAGCCATGTTAGCAAGTTCCGTTAAGGTCAGTTGTTGATTTTCAAATGCCTGTCCGCCTTCCATCTCGAATGACTCATAACGCGCTTTGCGTAACGCTTGATAGGCAGAATGTTCTAAGATATCATTGGCGACAAGTAATCCTCTAGCGAACGTATCCATTCCACCGATGTGTGCGTAAAAGATATCTGCTAAATCAGTCGAGTTTCGGCGTGTTTTCGCGTCAAAGTTGATGCCTCCACCTTGTAAACCACCAGCTTCCAAGAAGATGAGCATGGCTTCTGCCACTTCATAAATATTGTTTGGAAACTGATCAGTATCCCAGCCATTTTGGTAATCGCCCCGATTCGCATCAATGCTCCCTAACATCCCTGCGTTAGCTGCCACTTGCAATTCGTGTTGGAATGTATGTCCCGCCAAGGTCGCATGATTCACTTCAATATTCAATTTAAAATCCTCATCCAATCCAAATTCCTTCAAAAAACCAATGACCGTGGCTGCATCAAAATCGTATTGATGTTTAGCTGGCTCTGACGGTTTAGGTTCAATGAAGAAGTTCCCTGTGAACCCTTGTTTGCGTGCATAATCTTTTGCCATATGCAAGAAGGTCGCCATGTGTTCCAGTTCTTTCTTCATATCCGTATTGAGCAAACTCATATACCCTTCTCGTCCACCCCAAAACACATAGTTTTCGCCTTCCAGTGCCATGGTAACATCTAAGGCATTTTTTACTTGTGCGCCCGCATGTGCTACTACTTTAAAATCAGGATTGGTCATGGCTCCATTCATGTAGCGCGGATGGGAAAACAAATTCGCCGTTCCCCAAAGTAATTTCACGCCTGTTGCCGCTTGCTGCGCTTTGGCATATGCGACCATCGTTTCCAATCGTTTTTCTGATGCTGCTAATGAACTTCCTTCATCAACCAAATCAAAATCGTGGAAACAGTAATAGGGTAATCCGAGTTTGGTCATGAACTCAAAAGCGGCATCCATTTTGGCCTTGGCGCGCGAAATGGGGTCGGTGTGTGTCAGCCAAGGAAACTGCTTGGTACCTCGCCCAAAGGGATCTCCTCCATCCCCACAGAGCGTATGCCAATAAGCACAAGCAAACTTGAAATGCTCTTTCATGGTTTTACCAGCGACTACTTTATCCTCATCGTAAAAGCGAAAAGCGAACGGATTATCGCTCTCTTTTCCTTCAAATTTGATGTGGTCAATGCCTTTAAAATACGTTGTTAACATTTTCATTTGGATTTAATTGGACTGTCTGCTTCTTCGATAAATTCCTTGCTTGATCGTGAATCAATTATTCTTGATCAATTGGTAAAGCAGCCTTCCAAGCTTCATAGGCTGCTAAATAGAGTCTCGATTTTGAGGGATCAGGCTCAAGCTGTGCGAGACAGTCTAAGCCAATAAACGCCTCTTGATAATTCTTGTAGTAGGCCAGCCCTACCCCTGCACCTCTTGCCGCACCTTCCGCCCCATCTGTATGGTATAATTCCAGCGTGGTTTGTGTCGTATTGACAAAGGCTTCCCGAAAAACCGGACTCAAAAAGAGATTCGCCTTTCCCGCTTTCACTCGCGTCCCTCCTACCCCAATTTCCTGGAGCACTTCAAAACCATAATTCAAGGCAAAGGCAATGCCTTCTTGTGCCGCACGAACCATGTGCGCATGATGATGTATATTAAAATTGAGCTGGTGTAAACTGGCATTTGGTTCTTGATTCCCCAACAATCGTTCTGCACCATTGCCGAAGGGATAAAACAACAAGCCTTCTGATCCAATCGGAGCTGCTGCGGCCAACCGATTGAGTTGTTGGTAACTCGCTTTTTCAGCAGCAATATTCAGCATTTTTCGCAGCCAACTGTATAAAATTCCTGTACCATTCACACACAGCAGTACGCCATTGCGCTTTTCCGCAGCAGTATGATTTACGTGAAGAAAGGTATTTACTCGTCCAGCCTCGTCCTTACTTTGTTGATCCGTTACTGCGTAAATTACACCAGAAGTTCCAGCAGTGGCAGCAATTTCTCCAGGTTGCAACACATTTAGTGAAAAGGCATTGTTAGGCTGATCGCCTGCGCGATAGGTAATTTTTGTTCCAACTTTCAGTCCTAATTCCTGAGCAGCTTGCTGTGTTAATGCCCCCTGATTACCAAATGTGGGAATAAGTGTAGGTAACAGCTTCGCATCAAACTGATAATGGTTTAACAGCAATTGCGCGGGTTCCTCCTTGGCAAAATCCCACAAAATCCCTTCTGATAAACCCGAAGCTGTAGTATAAATTTCCCCTGTCAGCTTCATGGCAATGTAATCACCGGGCAACATGATTTTGTAGATTTTAGCGTATAGTGCTGGTTCATTTTCTTGTACCCATTTTAGCTTAGATGCCGTAAAGTTTCCTGGAGAATTTAACATGTGCGCTAAACATAAATCAGGGCCAATTTCTTCAAAAGCCTGCTTGCCAAGAGCTACAGCCCGACTATCGCACCAAATGATGGCAGGACGCAATACCTGTTGATTTTTATCTACCAATACTAAGCCATGCATTTGGTAAGAAATGCCAATGGCAGCAATAGCATTTACATCAACTTTATACTTTGTGATCAACTCACGACAGCCCTGCTTCACACATTCCCACCACAGTTCAGGCGCTTGTTCTGCCCATCCCTTCTCAACCGCAATAATTCGTAACTCCTCCTTCGGAAAATGAGTAGCAGCTACGCTTTTTCCTGTTTCCCCATCCATTACCTGAACTTTTACCGAAGAACTCCCGATATCTATTCCTAGTAGCAACATATGACATGATTTAGGTGAAGGGCATAGTGTTTAAAGATAACCAATTTTTGCTAGTATCAGTCGGTATCACGTACCTAGAAGCGATTCAAGTACCTATTCCACCTATCACATATGGTAAATTATCAAATAGCATAGCATTCAGGCCAAACCGTTACGATAGCAGAGATGAGGGAAAGTGTAGGGTGATGATGCGCCATTTTTCTCTTTTGGAGTCATCCCCCAGTATTTCTTCCTCCTAAGGCAAAAACACTAGATGTACCCCCATCTAATGTTCTGCAGTATCTTTAAATTGCCAAAGCACATTTACAATTTGCCATTTCCCGTTTAATTTAACGAGATGCATGTAGTCGATCCAATCATCGGCAATGAGTTTTACGGATGCCGTTTTTTCATACATATCTAAAATGATGACTTTCTTGGTGGGAGGGTTGGGAAACTGATCACCATTCTTATTGTAGCTTTCTGCCAATAATACCATGGCATCCTTAAAGGTTTCCCGCAGGTATTCTTTTCCTGTAGCTTTATGCACCCAAAACGTGCGTTTCACCATGCGCGGATGTGCAGCACGCTCAAATTGTTCTGGTTTAAGCTCGTGTTGCGATTCTATGTAATCCAAAGCCGCTTGTTTAACGGCCAAAGAATCTTGTTTGCTCTGCGCAGTCACTTGAAGTGCCAATACGAGGCAAACAAAAGCAAGTAGAAGGGTTTTCATTACGCTGTTTTTTAGGATTAAATTAATTTGATGTTTCAACTTATGCCCTTTCAACAGCTTTTCCAACCAATGGAAAAGAATTAGGAATTTTTTAGGAGAAAAGCCTAAAGAAGTGTTCGGCTAGCCTTCGTAAAGCCTAGCCGAACGAAAAGTTCAAACAGCCTCAAAGAAATGCATCAACTCGTAGTAAGCGAATCGCGCTGCTCATGTTTCTTACCAGGCATACGATCTACCACAAACTCTTTCCCTTCTGCATGCGTAATTTTCTGAATTGCCCACTTCCCAGATTGCGCTGAGGGAGGTAGTCCTCCACCCGGAAACAACCATTGCCCAATCATCATGAAGTTTTTCAAGCCATCAAGCTCCATCGGCAAACCATTCATTACATTTTTACTTGGCATAAAGCCCTCGTAAGCCCCTTTCCAAACGCCTGTATAACGAGCCGTTGTTTTAGGCGTTGCGATGTCTATGATTTCGATTTTCTCCGTTATGTTTGGATAATGTTGTTCCAATAGTTCGATCGCTTTTTGGCGAATCGCCGATTTTTCTTTCAGGTAACCATCGCCTTCTAAATCTTGCCAAAGCTCCCAAGGCGACTCAAATTGCAGCAATAATGTCGTTTTGCCCGCAGGTGCAAAAGCTTCATCATACATGGAACGATTCATGATGCTATAGCCAGCCGTTTGGGTACTGCCAATGTGAAGCGTATCTGTAGGATAATAATTTGTATTGTGCGCTGGTGATGCGATTTCATCATCAATTCCAAAACCGATCATCACTAATGGTGTAAACAAAGGCCACGTTTCATAAGCATCTTGCAACTTCTTGGTCAGGTAATTTCCCTTTAACATGTCGTACAATACCGCGTGTCCATCGCAGGCGCTGATCACATAATCGGCAAAATAGTGTTCTCCATTGCGCAATGTCACCCCTTTCGCTTGATCATTTTCTACAATGATTTCTTTTACAGCTGAATTGTACAAAAACTTCCCACCTAAACCCCGATACGTTGCCGCTATTCGTTGGGTCATCCGATTAGAACCACCTTTGAGGTAACCTGCATTTTTAGCATGTGCCCAGCCCATCATCATAATGAGGCCAAGTGCTGAAAAGTCTCGTCCCTCGTAAAGTTTCGCTAAGAAGTAACGCACGCGTTCATTGGTTAAGCCTACATGATCGAATAATTCTTTGGCGGTACTTTTTCCATAACGAATCAGGATTGGAAAAAAGCTTCCCATTTTTACAAAGGATTTAAAATAATCGAAAAAAGAGCGCAACTCTGGCGGATCATCAAATTGATCGAGCTGATCGCTCTTGCGCATCATGCGGCAAAGCTTGGCTATTGCCGACTCATCTTCTGGTGCCATCTGAATGAGGTAGGCTTCCCATTCATCCAAATCATTATAAATATAGAATTCCCCATGCTGTTCATCTTGAATCTTAACAAATATCGGATGATTAATCACTTCCGTACGTTGGTCCATTGCTCCGATTTCATTCCAAATATCGTAATAAACACCGTGATCGGTTCCTACTAACCAATGTAGGCAATAATCAAAACGATAACCGCTTCTATCCCAAGCAGTCAGCTGCCCGCCTGGTTTATCATGCATTTCGATAATGGTAGCCTCATAACCATTTTTTTGGGCATAAACCCCTGCTGATAATCCAGAGATACCGCCACCTATGATGATGATTTTCTTCTGATCCATAAGATTTCGCTTAGTTGAAAAAATGACACAGATTCATGTTCGATGACTAAGCTAATCATTAACTAGACGCATTGCATTGATGTAAATCAGCGTCTGGCTTGAATGAAATCAAGGAATACAAAAGAAAATTACTAACAAAAAAGGGCCTTAGCAATTGCTAAAACCCTTCCATCTGAACTTGTTTTTACTCTTTAAGTATAACAGCAGCTTTATTTCCCTCTCAAGACCAATACTTTTGCTTGAACAGCTTGTGGGTCATAGCTTGCATCTCCTTTAACATTAGACTGAATACTTTTGATGTAATAGGTAATCGCTTTATCTGTCATGCGATTCTTTGCATAATAATCGCCTTTTACTTCTAAAGTATATGCATTTTCTTGGATTTCTAACGACTTATCAATCCACTGCCCTACTTCTTTTGTGTTAACTCCTTTGGCAATACATTTTTTTGCCCAGCTTGCTCGTACATACCAATCGTCTGCACTTGCTTTAGAAATAGCCGTTTTTGCTTTCAATAATAATTTTTCTGTAGCGCCTCCTGCCATTACCATCGTGGTTGACAATAATACAAAGGCCATTAAAAATCCGAGAGATTTGAAAGATAATTTCATGATGTGTAGTATTTAGTTGTAAAAATTAATTGACATTACAACACTTAAAAACATCATGCCAAACATAAACAAACATATAACTACTTGACAATCAATAAATTGAATATTATTCATTTATAGGTTCACTGTTCGTTTTTGCAACACTCTCGTTCAAAACCGTTCATTTTTTTAGAACAATTTTGAACGAGCATGTTATCAATACTAATTATTTTAAAATAGGTGCTTACTTTTTTAGTTAATAAGCATCAATTTTAAAACAACTTCTGTTAAACAATGGATATATTTATAATTGCTGCTACGAATAAACGATAATCTTACAAGCAACTAAATATGCGTTATAAATGGAACTAGGGCAACATAACACAATACAACAGAACCCAAGTAAGAAAATTACTAGAATATACATCACCGCTTTTTTATTGATCGGTTTATTTTCACTTGCAGGCCAGCTGCTCATTAGGTATACATTAGCGAGCCAATCAGATGATGCTTCCGTCATTAATATTGCTGGGCGGCAACGCATGCTGAGCCAAAAGCTGGTAAAAACAGCGATGCTTATTGTTCAAGCAGATAGTAGTGCTGATTTCGAACGTAGGCAGATGGAATTATACGTTAATCAAAAACTTTGGGAACAATCACACTATGGCTTGCAATACGGTGATACGGCATTAAATATCCCTTCCAACTATAATAGTGAATCCATTCGTGAACATTTTGTAGAACTGAATGAACATTTTGCAGCCATGCAAAAGTCATTAAACCAAATTAAGTACCTTTCTTTTGATGTGCCAAGAGATTCTGTTAGACGATCTTTAACGCAACTTACCACACACGAACCTGGGTTCTTGAGGGTCATGAATGACATTACCTTACAGTATACACAAGATGCCAATGAAAAAATTGAGCGTTTAAAACGCATAGAGCTTACGCTTTTTTGCATCACCATCAGCATTTTGCTCATCGAAGCTTTTTTTATATTCCGACCTGCAATTGGCAATATCAACAAATTCTTTGAAATCGCTTCGCAGAAAACGCAGGAACTAACGTTAGCCAATGAGCAGTTGGCAGAAAAACACTTACTTGCCCAACAATATTTAGAACAATTAGGGGCGCAAAATGAAGAATTAAAACAACAATCGGAAGAATTAATTACGGTCAATGACAACTTAAAATCAGCTCAAACCGACCTGGAAGAAACGATTCAAGAGAAGGAAACCTTAAATGAAGAATTGCGCCAAAATGCAGAAGAACTCTTACAAATCAATGAGGTACTTGAAACATCACAAAGTCGACTTAAACTAGCTTTGGTCGAAAAAGAGGCCACACACCATGAATTGCAACACAAGCATGAGGAATTATTAAATACATTAGATAAACTTGAACTAGCCAAAACAGAACTGCAAAAACTAGCCGTAGTTGTACAAAAAACCAATAATGGAATTATTATCACCGATCATTTAGGAGGTATTAGCTATGTAAACCAAGGTTTTGAAGACATCAGTGGATATGAACTTGCAGATATTAAAGGCCAGAACTTCATCAGTGTACTCAATAATAAGTCTGATCAAGAAAATGCGAAACTTCAAATCAAACAAAAGTTCAAATCTAAAGCGGCTTTTTCATTAGAAATTTCTAATCGCCGAAAAGATGGTTCTAAGTATTGGATGTATTTGAATGTGAATCCTGTTTATAATGATAAAGGAGAGATTATCAATTACGTAATCATTGAAACCGATATTTCAGAATCCAAAGAAAAAGAAGCCTTGTTACAAGCTCAAAAAGAATCGTTAGAAACTGCGATGACGGAGTTAAAAGAAACGCAAATGCAATTGGTACAATCTGAAAAGCTTTCTTCTATTGGGCAATTAACCGCAGGAATTGCACATGAAATTAATAACCCTGTCAATTTTATCTATGCAGGCGCCAATACACTCCGACAAGTGCTCAATGATGTTAGGCTGTTGATTGGAAAATACAATGAGATTAAACCAAATAGTTCGCAAGACACGCTTTTGCAAAAACTAAAAGAAATACGAGAGTATAAAGAACGCATACATTTTGATGAATTAGACGAAGATGTAACAGGCTTACTTTCAGACGTAATTTTAGGCGCAGAACGAACGCGCGATATTGTACAAAGTTTACGTAATTTCACCCGTCTTGATGAAAATGAGGCCAAACCTGCAAATATTCATGAAAACCTAGATTCTACGCTAGTCATCTTGAACAATAATTTAAAAGATCGGGTAGAAATCATCAAAGAATACGATGAGTATCTGCCTTTCATTGAATGCAATATTGGTCAACTGAATCAGGTGTTTCTCAACTTAATCAATAATGCGAGTCAAGCCATTGAGGGAAAAGGGACAATCACCATTAAAACAAACACAAATCAGGAGCAAGACACGGTTACCATTTCCATCATCGACACAGGAGTAGGCATGGATGAAGACACAATCAACCATATTTTTGACCCCTTCTACACCACCAAGCCCATTGGTGAAGGCACAGGGCTTGGCCTATCCATCAGCATCAAAATCATTAAAAGCCATAATGGTGAAATTACTGTAACTAGTCAGCCCGGTCAAGGCACCTGTTTCGCCATTACCTTGCCCATCACTCAAAATCACAACAAAGCAGCAGCAAATTAATGCGACTTCGTTAGCTTAATCGTATTAGACTGTAAAGTAAATCTTCATACCTACGTTTACAGCCTACGATGTTACGTCAAAAAAATCAAGGCCAAGGAGTCTTGAATGGCTAGCCTTTTACAGAAAGTACGCTAGTTTTTCCATCAAATTCCGCTCAAATTATATGGAAAGTCACCCGACTTTTCATCTCCCTATAAACAATTACAAAACTCAAACACTCGTCTAATGAAATCACCCATGCACAAAACCCATTACTTACTACTTCTTTTTTTACTCTATGCCCCCGCCTGTTCTAACGAATCTCAACATGGAGAAAATACCAGTTTAACCGAATTGGTTTTTGCAGATCGAAGTAGCGCAGAAGAAGAAAAGGCAGAAGCACCAACTGCTAAAGAAGCTGCTAGTAAAGATGGCAAAACGTGGAAACGTTCTGATAAAACGGCCAATATGGGGGCATTATTTATTGGCGATACAGAACAACTTCCGCTAAAAGGTTCTCAAATTGCCATTAAAATTGATGGATTTCGTGCGCGTGTGCTCATTGACTGTTTCTTTTATTCGGATCGGGAAGGACAATTAGAAGGCACGTTTAAGATGAAATTACCTCAAGGAGCTTCCCCTTATTATTTTGCTTTTGGGGAATCCGTTTATTTGAACGAAGACGGAACACCAAGTGCATCCTTACCTTTCGTAGATGTTGATAAACACACTTTTTCCATTGATGAAATCAAAGAACTTCGGGCAGGAGCTTGGACGGCTCCTAAAGTTGCCCGTGTGGTACCTAAAGAGAAAGCAGCTTTTGCCTACACTCAAACCGTGCGCAGAAGCATTGATCCTGCTTTAGCAGAATGGGCGGGTGCCGACATCTACAACTGCCGAGTTTTTCCACTTCTTCCCAAAAAGCTGCACCGCATCGTTATGGGTTACGATGTAAATCTCACTAGTTTAGAAAACGATTGGATATTTGATTTTCAAATTCCTGAAGTAGACTGTCCACTGGTTGTTGATGTGGATTATGTAAAAATAAATGGCGTTCAATCAGCAGTAAGCCCAAAGGTGAAGCTCCAAAAGCGTACAAATCGCCAGTATTTCCGATTGGAAAACCCAACAGAAAAAAGCATCAGCATTCGCTACAAATCCATGAAAAACGTAGCCTTAATTACCCCAAACCAATCGGATTTAAACCCTTATGTGGCGTATTCGCTAAGCCCTAACTTAACTACGTCCATCAGTAGTAACCAAAATCGTCATGCTGTCATTGCGTTGGATGTGTCCTTAAGTTCCAACCCTGATCGGTTTAATGTATGGCTCAAACTTGCAGAAGCCCTATTAGCCAACAATCGCCAGCAAATTAAAACCTTTAATGTCTTGTGTTTTAATATTGAAAGTCGGTGGTGGAAACCCAGCCCTGTAGCCAACTCAGCGGCCAACCTTCAGGAATTCTTAGCTTATGCAAACACCTTAGCGTTAGAAGGAGCAACTGACCTTCATTCCGCCTTATCCATCATTTCCCAAAGCACCGTTAACCAAGCCAGTAACATTTTTCTACTCAGCGATGGAGCTGATACTTGGGGAGAAGGTGACAGTTATGCCATGGTAAGCCGCATGAATTCAGCCGATCGGTTATTTGCCTTTAATACAGGTATGTCAGGTACAAGCCTAGATAAACTAAATCATTTGACCAGAGCCAGTGGCGGAGCGCTATTCTCTGTAACAGGAGAAGATGAAATTGCACCAGCCAGTACCGCCTTTCGCGCAACCCCTTGGAAAATTGAAAAAATCGAGGCCGAAGGTCATGAAGATTTACTACTCGCTGGCCGCGCTCACTACCTGTATCCAGGGCAAAAGCTCTTATTGACAGGTCGTGGTACAGCAACTAAAGGCAATCAAGTTACGCTTCACCTTTCCCAAAATGGCAAAAAGCAAGTAATACCTATTACCATTCACAAAGCCATTCCGTCGAGCCTCACCCGAAGGATTTATGGGCAATATGCGACTGAAACATTGGAGGAGTTTAAAGATGCCACCACACCAGCAGCGATTGCTTATGCACGCCATTTTGCAGTGCCTGGAAAAAACTGTTCTTTATTGATGTTAGAGACAGAAGCGGACTATAAACAATATAAAACGGGAGCTACAGGTGATTTGGAATTTATCCAATCCAATGCTGTCAATTCCATTGTAGATCAACTACTAGCACGCATCGAACAGCTATTGGGCGATCCGAAGCAGCAATTCAAAACATGGCTGACTAAATTGAGCAAAATGGATGGCATGACCTTTACTGCTTCGCCTAATTTATTGGCTATGGTTGATCAACTGCCGAGCACTACCTTTACGATTTCGCAAAACTCCATCTTAAGTCAAGCCCATCAAAAAGAAAGTTTATCTGATTCATTTCGCAAAGCGTTGTTAGCTTCAAACTTAGATTATGATGTATTCAATCAGGAAGCTAAGTATCGGTTGGGAAAATACGGGGCGGTAGATGCCCTCAAAGCACTCAGTTCATTGGTAGAAAAAAGTCCAGAGAATGCGGTATTGACTCGTGATGTTGCCTATTCTGCATTAGATTGGAACATGAATGATCAGGCTTATTTCTTATTCAAGCGTGTCTTAAAATCGCGCCCTTATGAACCTCAAACTTATTTGGCGATTGCCAAAGCCTTAGCTCAATCAGGTAATCTAGAATTAGCTTGCCTGTATTACGAGGTTGCCATCACGACAAAGTGGGACGAAAGATTCGGCGAATTCCGCAGAATCGCAACCCTGGATTACTTAAACACCCTACGCCAAGCGAAGCGCAAAAAAGGCTTTGCCCTAAAGTCCATGGCAACATCGCGCTATCAGGAACTTAAAGCGGAGTTTAAAGAAAAGTCAGTAGATGTCATGGTCGTCATTTCTTGGAATACCGATAATACCGACATCGACTTACACGTGATTGATCCTACTGGTGAAGAATGTTATTACGAGAATCGAGAAACACGCATTGGTGGCTACCTCACCCAAGACGTTACACAAGGATATGGCCCTGAAATGTATATCCTCCCTCAAGCAACGTCAGGCAACTATGCCATTAAAGTGAAGTATTTTTCCTCAGATCGCAATCGTGCCTCTACTCGAACCAAAGTCTATGCGTCTGTCTATAAAAACTGGGGCACACCTCAAGAAAGTGTTGAAAATAAAGTAGTTGTATTAGCGGATAACAAAGAAATGCATGAAGTGATAAAAATAAAGGTAGACTAATTTTTTGCCACATTCTCCAAGTAAGCTGTCATTTAATTAATCATATCGGTTAACTAAATGACAGCTTTGTAGTTAATGCACACCATTCATTCACCTCAAACAGTTACACAATGAAAACACACTTATTATGTTTACTACTCGTATTATCAACGTATACGGCAATTGCTCAAATTACCGTTACAGGCACCATTAAAGATGATCGCTACGATCCCCTCCCTGGCGCTATGGTCACCATAAAAGGAACTACTGAAGGAACGGTTGCAGATATTGATGGAAAGTACTCCATTAAAGTGGCTGATGAAGAAGCCGTACTGGTGTTTAGCTATGTGGGTTATGAAGACCAAGAAGTTACTGTAGGTACTCAAACCGTCATTGATGTTATTTTACGTTCAGGTGCTGTTTTGGAGGAAGTTGTGATCTCTAATTCTAGGGCAAGACGTTCTAACGACTCTCGAAGTAATTCGAGCAGTATTACCGAAACCGCCAAAAAAGAATCAAGAAATGTCAAAGGCAAAAGTACCACCTGGAAACGGTCGAATAAAACAACCAATTTAGGCGCTTTGTTTGTTGGCGATAAAGAGCGAATCCCCTTAAAAGGCGCTCAGATCGCCATTAAAGTAGACGGTTTTCGCGCAAGAGTGCTGATCGACTGTTTCTTTTATTCGAATCAAGATCGTCAATTAGAAGGCACCTTCAAGATGAAACTCCCCCAAGGCGCATCTCCGTATTACTTTGCCTTTGGGGAATCCGTCTACCTAGACAATAAGAATTCTAAAAGTTCCATTCCCTTTTTGGCACAAAATGAAGTTAGTTTTTCCACTGATGACTTAGAAAACATTCGTCAAGCATCTTGGAGTTCCTTGAAAGTGGCTCATGTGGTTCCCAAAGAAAAAGCAGCTTTGGCCTACGAAGAAACCGTACGAGGGCAAATTGATCCAGCACTCGTAGAATGGGCTGGTGCTGATGTGTACAATTGCCGTGTATTTCCCATCCAACCCAAAACCCTTCATCGCATCGTGATTGGCTATGATGTCAACCTAACCACTATTCAAGATGACTGGGTGTTAGACTTCAGTATTCCCAAGGTAACTTGTCCCTTAATTGTGGATGTAGATATGGCAGCTATTCCGAACATTTCCTCATCCATTACGCCTAAAAAAAATGCGATGGCCAGAAATGGCCGCAACTATTACCGTTTCAACGATCCTAAATTTGATCAACTCCAACTGCGCTACCAGTCATTAAAAAATGCCGCACTCACCACAAACACATCCGCACCCACTGATCGTTACACCGCTTTGGCGATTACACCCAATTTACCACATACGCCAAACACCGAAGTAGCAAATACCGCACTGATTGCACTAGACATTTCCTTAAGTGCCAATCCCGATCAATTTAATGTATGGCTCAAAATGGCAAAAGCGTTATTGAATAATAATCCAGCGCATATCAAAAAGTTCAATGTGTTATTATTCAATATTGAAGCTTTTTGGTGGCAAGCGCAGCCTGTGGAAAATACCCCCAAAAATGTCCGAAAGTTTCTGTCATTCGCGAATAACTTGAGCCTTGAGGGCGCTAGCGATATCAACCTCGCCTTATCCACCATCGCTACTACCAATTGGACGAAAAATCAAGATAATTCCATTTTCTTCCTTACTGATGGCGATGATACTTGGGGAGAAAGTGATGTGTATGCCATGATCCAGCAGGTGAAAAAAGGAGATCGGATTTTTGGCTTTAACACGGGAATGTCGGGCATCAATATCAATAAATTAACGCAATTAACACGCGCAACAGGAGGGGCGTTGTTTTCCATTACTGGAGAAAGTGAAGTCCAGAAAGCTAGTAAAGCGTTCCGTGCTCAACCTTGGAAAATAGATAAAATCACGATGGATGGGATCGCAGATATCCTCATTACTGGGCGGCCTGAATACCTCTATGCGGGGCAAAAGCTATTCCTTTCAGGCCGTGGGAATTTGAAGTCTGATGCCACACTCTACTTGGAGGTTTCCCAAAATGGAAAAACGAAAAAATTGGCAATCCCCATTAAACATACCGTTCAATCGGAACTCGCACAACGGGTTTATGGTCAAATGGCGACCATCATCTTGGAAGAACTCGAACACCTCTCGACTAAAGAATCCATTGCTTTTGCACGTTACTTTCGCGTACCTGGTCAAACCTGCTCACTACTCATGCTCGAGTCTAATTCCGATTATGATGAATATGAAATTAAATTAGAAGCCGATTCTTCCTTCATTCAGGAAACTACGATCAACGCATTCTTGGAGAAAACGCTGTCATCTGCCCTGATTTCATTGAGTAATCCCAAGCTAAAATTTGAGCATTGGTTAACGAAATTGAGTCAACTCGATGGATTGACCTTTAATCCATCCGATGAATTGGAAGCGTTAAAATCCTTAATTCCAGTAGCTAAGTTTTCCATTCCTGCCACTACCTTGCGCTCTAAATCCATTAGAAAGTCTTCGTTAGATGAGCAATTTGGCCGATCCCTTTTATCCGATCCCTTAGATTATGATACACTGTATCAAGAAGCTCATCGAAGATTAGGAAGGTATGGGGCGGATGATGCTTTAAAGGCAATTAGTTCATTAGTTGAAAACAGTCCTAGCGATGCGGTATTAACGCGCGATGTGGCCTATGCTGCCATGGAATGGGGATTAAATGAACAAGCTTATTACTTGTTTAAACGCCTCTCCAAATCTCGTCCGTATGAACCGCAAAACTACCTTGCTATGGCTAAAGCATTAGCTCATGCTGATCATATTGAGTTGGCCTGTCTCTATTACGAAATTGCCATTACTACAGAATGGAATAGGCGCTTTGGGGAGTTTACAAAAATCGCCACTTTAGAATACCTCAACGTATTGCGTAAGCTCATCAATGAAAACCATTCCACGTTAACGGCTTATGCACAAGCACGCTATGCTACAATAAAATCCAATTTTAATTTTAATACGGTAGATATGATGATCGTAGTGTCCTGGAATACCGATAACACCGATATTGATTTGCATGTAGTCGAACCCACTGGCGAAGAATGTTATTACAGTCATAGTTATACTAAAATTGGAGGTCGAATTTCAAGAGATGTTACCCAAGGTTATGGCCCTGAGATGTACATCCTTCCTACAGCAGTGGAGGGGAAGTATAAAATCAAGGTCAATTACTATTCTGCTGACAGAAACCGTACTTCAACCCGTACCAAAGTCTATGTTTCCGTTTACCGAAATTGGGGCACGGAAAAAGAGACCATCGAGCATAAAACCATTGTACTAAACGAGAATAAGGAAATGCAGGATATTATGAAGTTAACCTTTTAAGCAGGTAATCAAAAGCCTTCATTACCTGCTAACTTTAACTCAACACGATACGTAGTTCCATCATCCGTAATCTCTAACTGATGCCGATTGGGATATAACAGGTTCAATCGTTGCCTGACATTTTTCAGTCCCAATTCGTTTGAGTTTTGGGCATTCGATTTCACGATGGAATTTTGACAAGTGAACTGAATCTGATTCGCGTCACAACGCAATGTGATGCGAATCGGCTGAGGTTTTTGTTGGCTAATGCCATACTTAAAGGCATTTTCAATGAAGGAAATGACCAATAATGGCGCAATTTCATGATTGGCGACATCTCCTTCAATAGTCATTTGGATGGGGTAGTCTGGTCCCAAACGAATTTGTTGTAAGGCAACGTAATCTTGTAAAAAGTCAACTTCTGTGGTCAACTTGACTCGATCTTTGGCTCCATGTTTTACTGGATACCGCATAATTTCAGCAAGCTTGAGCATGGCATCTGTAGTTCTTGGCGCATCTTCTTCAATCGCTAATGCATATAACGTATTGAGCGTATTAAATAAAAAATGAGGGTTAATTTGCGCTGCCAGATACTTTAGCTCAGCTTCCTGTTGTTTCTCCAATGCTTCTTGCTTTTGAATAGATGTTTGCCGCATTACCCTAGACACTCCATAGCTGGTACTAAAAGCGATGGTAAATAGGCAAATGAAAAAAAATTGGTCTACTGCATCTCTGTATTCGATGGGCAATTGATAGCCCAAGTTCACTATAGCCAGATAAGCCCAGTCATTGAGGTAGATGCATGCAATGAAACTCACGGTAATGCCAATAGCATACTTCCACCAAGCTGTGCGATTAAAATACTTGGGAATCAGAAACACACTATTGACATAAAATAAGAGTAACATCAAGGGAATGTAGATGAACGCATCATCAAATTCTTTTTTACCTTCAATCACCAAAACGTGAAAGGATCGGTATAGCCCCGAAATATCGAACATCAGGTGCAACACAATGAGCCATAAGCCCATGTGAATGAACAAGCTATACTTTTCGGGGTCACTTTCTTTCATAAATCAAGCGATTAGCTTTTTCTATCCTTCACAATGCCATTCATCAAGGGTTCAATAATTTATATTGTGCAATCTCGGCATCCGTCATCCAATGTACATCGGCTGCTGGTGCTGCATTGATGGTAAAATAGTAAAAATCTTCTGCTTCTTGCTGCGTAAATCCCATCTCTTTGTAGTAATTGATATAGGGCAGGTGATTCGCATGTCCTACGGGAAAATCTGTGGCCTCATTCGAACCATCCGACCACGAATGCACACCAAGTAGACTCCCTGCATCTCTCGTTCGCGTGGTACCGGCTAAATAAAAATCTACTGCGCCAGAAGCAATCACTGCATCTGATGGCAAATGTATGGTCACATTTTGGGTTCGTACCTTTCTAGCAGCTTCCAAATTTGCGACATCATTCATTGACCCTGGGCAATCTTTCATAATGATTTTATTGGTGTTTGGATGAGCGGCAATGTAATTATCCCAATGTTGTGGTGTATTGGAACCGATAACGCCATTCATAACCACTGTGAACTCATCTTGTTGAGCAAAAATCCCGAAGCCTGCTGGAGCTGGATTAGGGGTGGCTGAATCGTCATCGCAACTGCTTAAAAAGAGGGAAGTGCTTAGGAAAACTGCTAGTAAAAAGTATTGCCTGATTTTCTGTAAATTTTTCATCTGATTAAAAGTTTGAATTGAAACTTGTATTCAATGATTCGTCTTGTATGTATACGGAGATTGAATAAGAACGTCCTGTCATCAGAACGGGTGTGTAGATGAGCTAGCGAGAAGTGTAGACTAAGGAAGAAGATGTGTAGATTAAAAAATGAGCAAACGGCTAGTGAAGCAGTTATTTTAGCATTAGCTGATTGGAATGAAATCAGAAATTATGGATGACTAATCAACTTACCTATTATTTGTTCCTAACTACTTTTCGGCCTCTTCTCGTGATTTGATTAATAAGGAAACCCCTAAGTGTTCTTGTCCCCCATTTTTAACCGTATGCCAGCCTTGTTTAGCGAGGTATTTTCTGAGGTATTTATTCAAAAAACCATGCGCCACCAGTACTACTTTGCCATCGCGCGCAGCCTGTGTAGCGAGGAAGTTGGCACCATTTCTCGCCCGCTTTTTGGCTGATTTAAAGTTTTCTATCCCTTTATCGTTCAAACCCAATACCCAAAGCAGTCGGGAATTGACCAACCAAAAGCCAAGCGGCATTTTCATGTTTGGGAAGGCAATGATTTTACGTTCAAACTCGGCAAATTGTGGGTCTTCTACATAGGTTATTTGATCTCCAAAGCTTAACTGTGCCGTATGGATTGCCCGATTCAAATTGCTTGTATAGATCGTATCTAACTCACCTTTGACAAGTCGAACAGGCTGGTGTGCTAATGGATAAACGCCTACCGAATCGTAATCCTTAATAAACTGTTGCGCTTCTTTTCGCTTAAACCAGCCCTTTCTGGATATTTTCGGTACCCCATGCCGAATGAGCATAATTTGCATGAGTTTTTGCGGTTCTTTTACCAAATTCATGCTGGCTTGTATAAATGGGGTTTGTCCCTTTTGCTGCGCTTCCAAGTGCTCATAAAAGCGCTCTATTTTTTCTAAATCTAACTGTTGAGCAGGTGACATCGAAAAGCTGAATAAGCAACTTATGACTAACAAAACAGTGCGAAGGATGGGATGAGAAAACATGGTACTAGCTTTTATTCAGACAAATAACTCACACAGCGAGGTATCGTGCAATAGTATACACAAGTTTATCCTAAGCATGTAATTAAAATCAGCCTTTCCTTACTCAGGATGTTGGATCCATTGATTTCACTACCACACACAAACAAATATGCTAAAAGCTTGCAAAATATTTAGCGAGCGTAGGCCTGAAAATCTGCCGAGCGTGGGTAGGCAAGTGTGTAAGCAGGATCAGATTTTCTTGATTTTTTTCGTTCTTTTTTGATCAAGCAAAAAAGGACAACCCAGCCCACTGACGAATAAAAATATTCTAACTTACTTATAATCAATCCTTTATTACTATAAGTGTTTTGAAAAATTTATTTGTGTACGGTAGTGAAATTACGTCATATACATGGCACTTTTCACAAACGATTTCCTTTTAAAAATTTCCCTCCTAACAATCTATTCCTCATCTTTGCTATACGAATAATTGTCAAGAAATGGCGCTGAGTCATTTTACAAAATTTTAGTGAGATGAAAGTAATGAAATTCGGGGGCACCTCAGTAGGTTCTCCAGAGCGAATGCAGCATGTAAAGCAGCTCATTACCGATGGCGAACAAAATCTCGTAGTGCTATCGGCTGTGTCAGGCACCACCAATACGTTGGTGCAGATTGCCTATGCGTATCAAACCCAACAAGCAGATTTTGCCAAACGGTTGATTGATGAATTGTATGAAAAGTATCAACAGTTTATCACCGATTTGTTTACTGCTGAAACTGCCATCCAAAAAGCCAAACAACTCATTGAAGAGCGTTTTAATGAATTGAAGGAAGCGGCAACAACGGGGTATAGCTCTCGATTAGAAAAGATTATTCTAGCCCAAGGTGAACTCATTTCTACGCATTTCATGACTTACTACTTGGAGGAAAATGAGGTAGATGTTGTCTTGCTGCCTGCATTAGATTTCATGCGTACGCTAAATGGAGAGCCTGATTTAGACTTTATTGAGAAAAGCTTGAAAGGGAAACTAGCGGCTTATACATCCAATAAATTATTTATTACCCAAGGTTACATTTGTCGCAATGAGCATGGTGAAGTGGACAATCTTCAACGAGGAGGAAGTGATTACACTGCTTCGTTAGTTGGGGCTGCGCTGAATGTTTCTGAAATTCAGATTTGGACAGATATTGACGGTATGCACAACAATGATCCTCGCGTTGTGAAAGATACTTTTCCAGTACATGAGTTGTCTTTTGATGAGGCGGCTGAGCTGGCTTACTTTGGTGCTAAAATTTTGCACCCAGCTAGCATCATACCTGCACAAAAGCACAATATTCCTGTACGCTTGCTGAATACCATGAAGCCCGAGGCAAAAGGCACCGTGATTACTTCTAAGTTTTCAGGCTCTCGTATCAAAGCCATTGCCGCAAAAGATGGAATTATCGCTATTAAAATCCGTTCGAGTCGCATGTTAATGGCTTATGGTTTCTTGCGTAAGGTGTTTGAAGTATTTGAAAAATACAAAACGCCTATTGATATGATTACGACTTCTGAGGTAGCCGTTTCATTAACTATTGATCACCCGTATTACCTACAAGATATTCTTCGTGAGCTCAAAGAGTATGGCCATGTAGAAGTCGATCGTAATCAGACAATTATCAGCATTGTTGGCTTGCTCGGAAGCGAAGAAAGTGGCATTGCTTCGCGCATTTTTAATGCCTTAGCTGATGTGCCTATACGTATGATTTCATCAGGAGGGAGTCGACATAATGTTTCGATTCTTGTAAAAGAAGAATTGAAGGAAAAGGCACTTCATGCCCTAAATGAAGGACTTTTTGAAAAACATGTAGCAGTGGTTTAAATCGGTCGATAAGCTATTACTAAGAATCGCCTGTTTGTCGAAGCAAACAGGCGATTCCGTTTATAGGTATTAGAAAAGTGTTAGATGGATAGCGGAGCGAAGTTTACTCAACCAACAAACGCTTCACAGCCAATTGTCCATCCAAATTTAATTTGACGAAATAGATGCCTTTAGTTGGATTTTGCAGCTTAATCGTTTTTTGGGCAAAATAATCGGCTTGCTGCTCCCAAACTACCCGACCTGTGATATCTACCAGTTGGATAGTAGCGCGTTGGAAACTCAAGCTTTGCGATAAGTCCAATACGAACTCTCCACGATTGGGGTTAGGGAAAAGTTTGATTTGCTGACTGATGGCATTATCTTCTAATGCTGTAATTTCACTGAGTAATTGAGAGGTATTGTTACTGCCGCAGATAGAAGTTGCGGTAAGTGTGACCGTATAATCACCAAAATCAGCATATAAATGTGTTGGATGAATGCTCGTAGAGGTTTGACCATCATCAAAGTCCCATTGATAACTCGTTGCACCTGTTGACTCATTATTAAAGGTCACAATCAGTGTGGTTTCATCAGCTTTGTAGCTAAAAGCTGCAGTGGGAGTTTCTGCAAAAGTTACTTCTTTTGTAGCCAAACCTCTATCCACACCTTTCGTGATAAATAATTGATAGTTGCCACTTTCAGAGATCTCTAAGCTCGCATTAGTACCGATCACCGTACTACTTCCAAGTTTTGTCCATTCATAGCTATCTGCATCTGTAATGCTGGAGGTTAAGGTGGTACTACTTTCATCACAGATCAGTTCATCTCCAGTAATGTTAAGTGTTAATGGTAGATCAGCAGCTTCAATAGAGACATTGTCGATAAATAGATTATTGCCAAAATAGCCAATATTTGAGAAAATAACAGCAGCATTATTCCAACCCTCAGGAATTGCGACAAGTATGGTTTCAGTACGCCATTCATTGTCTGTTGCGGGGAAATAACTCGTTGCAGAAGGACTTGTAGTACTCAACTCATCGCCCCCTTTTTGCCAGAATAGGAAACTTTCGTTACAACCATCGTATAACCAAAGTCCCAGACTGTCATAATCGACTGCATTGCCATCTTGGTAATAAGCATATGCTACATCAAAACTAATTTGAAGATGGGTTACTCCATCCAAGCTAAATACTTGTGCTTGTAGATTTTGAGGATCTCCACTATAATCATTAGCGAAATTGTCTATGCCAATTGCATCTCCATTACTTGTGGCTGTGGAAACTGCTAACCAACTATTGCTTGGTTGTGCCCACTCAGTAGGAATGCCTGAACTAAAATCGGTAGCTAAGGGTAGGGTAGTGGTAGTGCCAGAGCCAATAGTGACATTAAACGTAGCAGTGGTGGTTCCTAAGGAAGAAGTCATACTTAGTGTAACCTCATGTGTGCCAGGAGGAAAGTCAACGGATACCATTTGGTCGGTAGATGAGCTAATCGAACCATTCTCGAATGTCCAAGAAATTCCGCTAGCCGTTTCCGTTGAAAGCGCAACATAAGCATCACTTTTGAATGTTATTCCACAAGCGGTTGTTGTAAAGCTGTAAACGGGCGCATTAAAAGGTTCAGTTGGGATATCTGATACACCAACAGGAGAAGTCGTTAATGCTAACCTTCTCGTATCATTTTCCATAACTGTGCGCATCCGTTCGACTTGTCCTTGAGAGAACATCGTCAAACAACGGTCATCAGAATAATCCATAAAGTTTTCCCACATATCTAGTGAACCACAAGTATTTGATGTATCTGGTGCACAACTAGGGATTCCACTTCCATTAGCGTAATTAGTTCCTTGAGCTGGTGTGTCATCTACAAAATCATCTATTCCGCATCCTCCATCACCCCAAATATGTCTTAGACCCAACCAGTGCCCCACTTCATGAGTAGTTGTACGGCCTAAATCATATTGAGAACTTCCGTAATTTCCATCAGGATATTTGTCTCTTGAGCCAAAGAAGCGATAGCCCATTACTACTCCATCGGTTTCATCCGCATTAGAATAGCCAGGGAAATTTAAGCCATTAACAACCTGCTGTGGAAATTGAGCGTAACCCAACAACTGCCCTTCCGTGAAGTTTACCGTCCACATATTTGCATATTTAGAAGGGTCCCAAGAAGTTTGAGGTTTGAGTACCGTTTCTGCATCGCCGCTACCACCACCAAATGCCCAAGAGTTTTTTCCTCCATTGTACCGATGGATACCCGGCTCAGGTAGTAGGTTTCCATCAGGGTCTTCAGTGGCAAGTACAAACTCAATTTCAGCATCACCAGCCACATCTCTAAACATGGCTCTTGTGCTATTAAAATCAGCGTTTAGTTTACGAAAGTCTTCATTAAGTACTTCAATTTGGGAATAGACTTGTTCTGCTGCAATATTCGGGCCTTCACCAATAGCCTCACCGTTGTGAATGACATGGACAATGGTAGGGATTTTATAAATGGTGCCTGTAGTTCGTTGATTTAGACCTTTTGCTCGTCTTTCAGCAATTTTTTCTTGGAGCACTTTTTCAAAAGCCGCAAAACGTCTTTTTCCCTCATGGGTGTGCCAACCGTTTGCCTCCAAGAAACTACAACGGTGATAGTCTTGGCCTAATGCGATGCTTGTTGTAAAGCATAAAGCTATAAAAAGTAGTTTAATGCGCATAAAAGTGGGGTAGAATGAATGATGTTTATTAATTAATAAGGCAACTATATATAATACAGATTTGAGTAATGATTAGTTGTCTAGCTTAGTTTTTTTGCGAAATCGCCACCAAATTAAAATAGAGAGAATTGTAATGATTAAAATACTGAAATATATCCATGTTGGTGTTTGATGAGCTACTGGTGAATCATCTCCGATTAGAACAAAACTTCCCCAATATAAGGGAACTGCTCTTCTTGGACCTGTATTGTCTAAGTATTTTAATTTGGCTTTTCTGAGTGCTTGGCTTTTACTTGCCCCATTTGCTAACTCCTGATAAAATAAATTCATGATTTGAGAGGTGGATTCATCATCTACTTTCCATTGGGATAAGGTTAAACTTGGACAGCCAGCATAGGCAAATCCTCTTCCAAGACTCATAACTCCTTCTCCACGTTCTAAATTTCCAAAACCTGTATTACAAGCACTCAAGACAACAAGCTTTGCATTCAATTCTAAATTATATAATTCATATAAATGAAGGAAGTCATCTTCCAATGTATCTTGGTTATGGGTAAACACCAAACGGGATTGGAGTGGATTTTCATCATCTACTAAAGCATGCATTGCCAAATGTATGATAGACGCATTTTCCACATTTTGTTTAAAAGTCTCTTCACTTGCTGCTGAACCAATAAATGGCCTACCTCTTAAATACTGAGTTATTTGTGTTACCTCCTGTGTATTCCAGCGTAATTTGCCTACTTCTGCTCGAAACTTTCCTAATCTCTGATTTCTTATAGAATCAGATGAATTACTAGAATAAGATGGTGCAAATGCAATCAAGCCTTCTGAGGCTGTTTGGATAGTACGTAAGGGTTGTAAAAGTAATGCAGCAGAAAAACCATAGCCAATTTCATATTTTCTGAGAAGATAAGGTAGACTTCTAAAATCTGGAATATTGTAAGTTTGTGAGGCAGTTAAAAAAAGTTCAAATGGACAATAATTTAATAAGCCATCAGGGATAATATAAAGTTTGTGGATAGTTTGATTTTTACTAAGATACTTACTGAGCAACTCTTGATAAAGTCGACTACTGATACTTTCAAATTGTTTAAAAAGATTTTCATGTGTTTGTTCTACTTGTAAAATACTATTACGAAATAGTTTTATTTGTTCTGGCAATTGATGATTTGATATTATCTGGTAATCTATTTTTTGAGAAGTGATTAGAAATGAATATATACTACTATCTCCAACAAAATACTCAATTAAGCCTTCTCCTTTTTGTAAATGTTCTTGTTGTATTGTTTTGAGTGTAAGGTGTTGATCTTGATATTTAGCTTGATAATAACGAGGGAAGCTTTGTTCAAAGTGTTTTTTGAGTTTATTCAATTCATCTTGTTTATTAAGGAATTGAGAATTAGTATAAAATTGTAATGAATCATTTCCCTCTTGCTGGATATATTGATTTTCTAAATAAACAAGATCTACTTTTAGTTGATGTTCTAACTCCAGTAAGCTATCAGGAATATTTCCAATTTGTTTGGCATAGTTAGTAGCTAATGTTTCTTTTAACTGTACTGATTTGCTTTTTTCTATAAAGAAAAAAGCTTTTTCTAGATACTTTTGATTTTGTGTTACTTTATATAATTGAAACATAGCATATATTGCATCTTCAAAAATATGCCAAGTACGTTTTGTTAAGCTTATTTTTGCTCCTTGTGCTTCATGAATTTGTCCCATTTTATCAATGAGCTTGAGTGCTAATTCGTAGGTATTGGAGGTCAATTGATACAAATCTATTCTTTTTTCTTTTAATGATAAACCTAAGGCAGCTTCAGCCTTACGATGAATTGCAATTAATAAAGCATCTTCTGATTCAGTGTAGTTTAGAGTTGGATTTGAGAAATAGTTAGTATCATTATAAGTAGTTAGGAAATGAAGAATTGACTTTTGGCTTGACTTCAACGCTTTGAGAAAGCTTTTTCTTCTAAGTAAAACTTTCGCTTCTGCATTGTATAGCTTTCCAAAATCACGATGCGTAGTTTGGTTAGATTGTTTATATAAAAAGAGAGAATGGGTTAGAAAAGAATCTGCTCTTTGTAAATTATTTAATTCAATATAATCGATAGCAATATTGAACATGTTTGAGGCTTGTAAATATTTTGATGGTTCATACTCATAATGAGAATTAGAAATCAAATTTAATCCTATTTGAATTGCGCTATTATATTTATTAGAAGCAGAATACAAAACTGCTTGGTGTAGTTGGAGTTCCCATATTCTTCTTTGTTGCACTTGTAGATCAGTAATTTTGCTAATGTACTTATATGCTTCCTTTAAAGTTTTCTTTGCGGACAATAAATCATGGTTTAATTCATATGCTCTAGCTAAATCTGTTAATGATGTGATAATATCAGATGCAAGACCATTTTTTTTATTGATACTTAAACTGATATTTTGATAATGAATAGCCTGTTTAAAATCTCCTTGCCTTTGGGCTATTCTTCCTAAGTAAGTATATATGTAAGCATTTTGAGGGTGTAATTTATCTAATGTATACTTTAGAGAAAGATTAAAATATAAGTGAGATTTTTTAAAATCTAATTTTTCCCAAAAGGCCAAGCCTAGATAATAATGTAAACTTGTTAAATAATTAGTATTTGATGAAAGGAACTCTTTTTCTTGGATAAGAAGTTTCTGCGTTTTTGATATGAGAGAATCATATTCTCTTAGATAGTAAGCACTATATACATAAGTAAGTAATGCTTCGATTGTTTTTTTATGCATGCTATTCTTTGCATAAATTGGAAATACCTTTTCGAGGGTACTTATAGAATTTCTAAATTGTCCTTGAATAGCA
>JBMYQA010000049.1:0-27680 GCA_049600855.1 Flammeovirgaceae bacterium
GTTAATTATTGCAAATTCAGAAAAACTTCCAGGTAGTATCATCGGTGAACATAGCGGAGAAAGTAGGGGTGCGCCTGGGATGCTTTTTTATAATCACAAAGGAAACGAAGCTGGCGGATTAATTTTTGATAGCTTCCAAGAAGACTCAAGCTATTACAATTACCAGCATTTGTCTTTTGACCAATTTGATAATGATCAAGTAGTCGCTTTAACGAACAATGAAGCGAACGGCTTTCACCGAAAGGGCTTGACGATCAATCAATTACCCTATGATCAGGATTTGTATGATTTTTTTGATTCGGTAGATTCCATTATGGCAGCAAACCCAAACCTTACCCGCGAGCAGGCACGGCGGAAAATGGTTGGAATCAATTACCGCAACGGCAAAGGCATGATCCAACGGCTTTTTGTGGGTTCGGAAAATGGGAAAAGCAAAATCCAACTAAGCGATACTAAAGGTACTACTCGGATTGAGATGGGAATAGACCCGACTACTGAAAAAGGATTTATCGTTTTTTATAATTCAGACGGTAATGAAGTCAAGCGCATTTCAGAAGAATAAGTTTGGAGTGTAATTGGAAGAATAAGGACTATCCCACGTAAGTACTTACAGTCACGACCATTGTTGGGATGATACTTTCGTTTTATGATCGCTTAAAATGGTAGTAGCCTCCCTTACTCATCGCTCTACACTGGTATGTACTTTTTTTTCTTCTGGTAGTTGATAGATTCGATTAGCATTTTCAAGCCATAATCCCCAAAAAGCAGAATAAGGATGGATGTCTTTGGTCGTGTTGCCATTTCGGACTACAGGTTTGTACTGATTATGCCACTTAAATAATCCACCATCCAAATTATACACTTGCGTATATCCTTGCTTTAATAGCTGTTCTCCTACTTGTCCGCTCCGATATCCGATGGAACAGTAAACGACTATAGGATGATTTTTAGCAATTGCCTGTGTATCCATTTCATCAGCTTGGGGACCAATCCACTGCGCATTAGGTAGGTGACTAATCGCATATTCCAGCTTGGTGCGGGTATCTAAAAAAATGGCATTGACGGGTACATCATCTACCGCTACTTTCGGCGTATGATCGGTGACCAACACTGCGGTGATCAAATCATAGATTAAAAACTGAATGGGATTCACTTGAAATACCAAAAGCCATAGCAACAAAATACCCAAAATTATTAGCCTCAACGTTCTCATGATGGTCTGAATGAACAGAAAAGAAATAAAAAAGGTTACAAAAGAAGTCCTTCTCTTACAAATGGTTTAAATTAGCGGACTTTTTGGTAATGAAACAAAAACCTTCAGGAAAAGAGTTTCCATTTTTTCCAAACGAGCGAAGATTTAGCGATTCATGGAAGACTATCAGATACATGAATTCCCCAATGGAATTCGACTTATACATCGGCAAGTAATGGGCACAAAAATCGCGCATTGTGGTTTTATGATGGACATTGGTAGCCGCGATGAGCGGGCTGATCAAGTTGGTATTGCCCACTTTTGGGAACACATGGCCTTTAAAGGAACCAAAAGGCGCAAAGCCTTTCACATCATCAATCGCCTAGAAACGGTAGGAGGTGATTTGAATGCCTACACCACGAAAGAAAAAATCTGTTTCCACGCCTCTTTACTGGATTCACATTTTGAAAAGGCAGTCGATTTATTGACCGATATCACCTTCAATTCCACTTTTCCCGATCGGGAAATTGGCAAAGAGCGCAGTGTCATTTTGGAGGAAATGGCGATGTACGAAGATGATCCTGCGGATGCCATTCAAGATGAGTTTGACCTGTTGATGTTTGGGCAACATCCTTTGGGAATGAACATTTTAGGAACACGGGACAGCGTGCGTAAATTCCATAAATCAGATTTCGACTATTTCATCAAATCCAATCTTAATACTCATCGATTGGTGTTTGCCTCTGTCAGCGCACTTCCTTTTAAAATCGTGAAACGGGTATTGGAAAAATACATTGCCGATATTCCTACCTATGCCGCCGAACATAAGCGCATTCCCTTTTCAGGCTATCAGGCACGAAGTAAGCAAGTTCATAAATCCATCAGTCAATCGCATTGCATGATGGGAAATCTAGCTTATTCACTTTACGACAACCACCGCATTCCATTTTCCATGTTGGTGAATGTATTAGGTGGACCAGGCATGAATTCCAAATTAAACCTAAGCATCCGAGAAAAGCATGGTTTAGCTTATTCCATCTATGCCAATTACAATGCATTTACCGATGTGGGACAATTCTCCATTCAGTTTGCGTCAGAACCTAAGGTTTTTAAACGCTGTATGAATTTGGTACATAAAGAATTGGATAAACTGAAAAATCAGCCTTTAGGTAAAATTCAGCTCCATCATGCCAAACAACAGATGATGGGACAAATGGCGATGTCGGAAGAAGGGAATCTGGGTTTTATGTTGATGTTAGGAAAAAGCTTGCTGGATTTGGGCAAAATTGAAAGCTTAGCACGCATTTTCGAACAAATTGAAGCAGTAGACACCTCCATATTAATGAATATGGCTAATGAAGTATTTGATGAAAGTCAACTCTCTTATTTGATGTATTTGGCTGATGAATAATTCGTTGCGGAGGGCATCAATGCACTGTAATTTAATCAAAATAGTACACGGTAACCGAAGTAGTAACAAGAAAAAAATTAAACATCAAAGTTTATTATTAAACAAGATTTTCAATCGCTTCAAGACAAAATCCAAGGTGCCTTATTACTTAGTGCCTACGGCGATGCCCTTGGTGCTCACCATGAGTTGGCGGCCTTATCAAATGATGGAAAAGTAATTGATCCATTGTCAGCACTTGTTTTAAAAGCAGGGAAAACCTTCCCTCCTACCCAATTCGAAAATCCTTGGGCAATTTGGATAGATCAAGCAAGTGTTTTAAATCGTAAAGGATTAATCACTGATGATACTGCTTTTCGCTTGTGTTTGCTCCATCCTTGGCTTGTGCAACTTCAAAAACCGATTCGACAAACACTACAGGCTAGTGGAATGGGCTCCTTTTTTACGTTTCAGCCCCAACCTCAATGCTCACACTCATCCGTCCATGCAAGTTGCCTCAAACAACAGGCAGAATGGTTGGCGATGTATCAGGCCTGTCAACAACAGCAGGCAAATTCTTTCTATCGCAAAGATAGTCCCATGGCATTTGGGCTTTTCCAGTGCTTAGATTTAGCCCTATTCTTTATTAATGATCCCATTGAGCAGGTTTTTTCCACATTCAAATCCATCAATCCACTAGATCAACGTTATGGCAAACTCATTACAGGATTAGTTGCGGTACTGATTGCCAAAGCATTCAATCAGCAATCAGCAAATCGGGCAACACTACAACAGTGCATCCACCAAACGATAATTGAACTCAATACCTTTCCTTTTCATGACACTGAGCAACAGGAATGGAATCAAATTGTTTCCTATTATCAACAAGCGATTCATTTTGCGGGTCAGCCTTTTGAAAGTGATTATCAGTTCTTAGAAAGTATCCGACAAAATATTTTTCTCAATCCTGCTTTTGCGCACTTCAACCTAGAAAACCAAGGGCGGAACAATCATGACCCACTTTTATTTTGGTTTCAACTCATCAGCGCCCTGCAATATGCACAATTTGATGTGCTCCACACCCTACAACTCCTATCCTCAGGCACAGGCGATGCCGATACCCTTGCTTCCATCGCAGGATTTTTACTTGGCGCATGGCATGGAGCAGCTTATTTCGATCAACTCGCCGACTCCACTCCACTTCATGAAGCACTACATCATGTAAAAACAAGCATCCGCTTCATGTTTGACATTGATTTGGAAGAGCGAGCCATAGTATTAGCCAAGTTGATGCACCCTGACTCGCTGTTATGAAAAGCTTTTTGTCTTACGATTCACCTCGTTCCAGTTCTCAGTCTATGCTGACGCTAACACGAAGCACAACTAAGAATTGCTGGAGGAAATCATAAAAAAACAGCATACCATTGCTAGCATGCTATTCATAAATATACAATTAAATCTATACTTGTACGGGAGTATTTTCCAAGTAGTAAGACGTTACGGAATCTAGCACTTCAAAAGCCGATTCAGCCATTTTGTTGCCTTTTTCATCCAAAAGCGGATTGACTTCGCATACTTCTAAGCAAACAACTTTTTCAGAATCTATCAAGCCTTTGATGATGTTTTCCACTTCGTTAATATCAAAACCTTTGGAAACTGGCGTTCCTGTTCCTTTGGAAATCAAATCACAATCCAAGCTATCTACATCAAAGGAGATGTAAATCATCTCACAATGGCTGAGTTTCGTCAGCGCTTCTTGGATACACGTTTGCAAACCTCGGTAGCGCACTTCATGTACCATATAGTTTTTGATGTTGCTTCGCTCCATGAGTCGATCTTCTGGGATTTCTGTGTCACGCACACCAAAGAAGATCAAATCTTCGGGCAACACCTTTGGCCCAGTTGTTCCGATATTTTTCAACATTTCCCATTCCTCCATGGTACGTTGCTCAATATCATTGATAATTTCACTGAGGTTATCATCAGCAAGCGCTGCTGCTAAAGGCATGCCATGTACATTTCCTGACGGAGAAGTATAAGGAGAGTGCAAATCGGCATGGGCATCTATCCAAATGACTCCTAGCCTTTTGCTTGGATAAGCCGCTTTTACGCCACTGATTGTTCCAAGGGCAGAAGAGTGGTCTCCAGATAACACAATTGGGAAATAATCTTGCTGGATGGAATCTTTTACAGCATCGCAAACGCGCTGACATTGTTCGCGTACATGCATAATGCGTTTTGCAAATGGCGCTTTCACTTTATTGTAAACGCTCTCATTATGCGCATCAATGTCTTGATAGTCAAAGCGCGTAAAGTAGTTGTTTTTCGCGTTAATTGCGGCAATTTCAATCGCATCTATGCCCATGTCAGATCCCCTTGTGCCCGCACCAATGTCGGATCTGTTCTTGATGATTTTAATTTCTTTCATTTTAATGTATGTTGTTTATTATTGGACAAGGTATCACCTTACAAAAATACGCGAAATCAGCTAAAACAGAAGGATGAAAACGATTGATAAAGGAAAATTCAAATTTATTTAGGAATTGTATAAAATAGTTTTAAAGATTTTTGCCATAAAAGTCTAAATATATCCGAGCTGACAATCAGTTCAGGAAAGGCAATGCAGAAGAATTTAAGTCCTTGTAAACCCTTAATGAGCTACAGACTTTGAGCCTATTTTTTCTGTGTAAGCGTACTTCGCTCCCTTTTCTTCACCTTCAGCCCTTCCATAGTTCGAATCTGTCCACCTGTCTTTCGAGATTGGTCACACGTTACCCAAGTGAGGGTAAATTGGCTTTCACCAGATCGGATGCTATTGAGTACTGCATGGGGTAAAGTTAGGTGGGGGGTTGCTGTTGTAGTAGGACAGGCTTTTACTTTATCAATTTATATGCTATTAAACCCAAAGGTAGATGCTAAATATGGATTGTTTTTTAGTATTTTATCAGCCTTTGATACACTAAAATATCCGTAACCAATTCCAACAAGTATTATTACTTTCCACAATACTCCAGTCCAAAGGTAATATGGGTCAATAAATAACAAAAGGAGGTAATACATTACTATTAAAATCAATGGAATTAATAATGCTATTTTAGGTTTTTTTAGTGAAAGAAAGCCAAATCCTAGAAACAGTAGTCCTAGAAAAATATTTATACCCAACACAAAATTAGAAGAACGATTGGCAGCAGAAATAAATGGCATTACCAAATAAAATGCTCCAATTACAAAAAGTATGATCCGTGAAGTTTTTACACGTTGAATAGCTTCTTGTACGTCACTTTTTTGTGTTACTTGCTTGGCAATAAATACCGCTTTTTCTTTATCAGTACCTTGAATAGGATAATTACAAACTTCACAAATTTGTTCCTCATCTCTAGCCTCTCGTTTACAATTGTTGCATGTTACCATTATCAATCACTTTACTAAAGTTTAGAAAACTAAATATAACATTCTGATATTTTATGAACAATTTTTGGTGAGGTGTGTTGGTGGTAGGGCAGGGAACGAACGATACCTATTCAATAGTAATAACCTCACTAATTGGTTCATCAAATTGAATTACACTCCCATTTTGCTTTACTTCATAACCAGTGATACTGATGATAATTATATCTTCAGGTTTCAATGATTTATTAAGTCCTTTTTCTAAAGAACTTTTTAGGATGATACGATCACCTCTTAATAACGAAATCGTTCCATCAAGAATCGTATAATCCAATTTGATTAATGGAAGAGTTGGTATTAATTGAATGTTAGATAATGAACTATTTTCAATTAACGCAACAATCTTAGGCTTTGGTAAATCGACGGCTTTAATAAACGTTTTTTGGATAAGGTTTCCCCCTCTTGATGCAAGAAAAGTCAGCATGTCTGCATCTTGGTTAGGAATGAAGGTGACTCCAGTGTAATCACTTTCAATAATCTTCGCACCTCTCAAACGTGTTCTTATCCATTCAGGCTTAAAGAATTCGTCACGATTAATTGGGTATTCAATATTGATTCGATTTTCTATCTTTTTAAAAGCAATGATTGTATCATAATGGTTAATTCGTACTACTGGTAGATATATTCTTATTGGTTTTTGAAATTTAACTTCCGTATCAATATCATCTCCTTTGATTTGCACCCAAAATGGAAGATGTGTATCGATGTAATTATTGCCTTCTTTTGTCTTTTTAAAGCCAAAGCTTATATCAAAACTATAGATACCAGAATCAAGCTTTGCCTCCTTTTTGGTTAAGTGTGAATAAAATAATCGGTACTGTCTATCTTTATTTTTATTCAAGAGAGCAATTTTAACTTTAGTTTTAAAGCCTGGGAAAATTGTGTTTTGTTCAACCTTCACTAAAGGTTTGATCTTTATTTCTTTATTAGTTTGTGCTGTTACTTTGAATAAACAAATGATGAGTAGGATGCAGAGTGTGACAATTTTATTCATTATAAGTTCGGATAATGTAAACGAAAATAGTGTTCTAACTACGAAAAGAGATTTTACAGCTCAAAAATACCAAAAAGTGCCAGCTTACCACCTTTTTCTTTTTTTCGCTTCTTTTCTTTCTTATTTGGGTGGCCCTTCCAAAAAGAAAGAAAAGAACTGCGGAACGCAGACAGCTACCCCCAAACTTTTTTGGAAGTGAACCCATGTTTTGAAAAAGTTCAGATGAAGTACTATTTCAATACGGCAAAAAATTAACTTAGTGCGATTAATCAGGGAAATCCCGAAACACCAACCGTCTTAGTGGCGGGTAACGATTTTTAACTCAACATTCAAGCTATACTGCCGAATGAGGTTATCACAAGCATATAACCGATCAAGCTTCAGCTGTGTAAGTTCTTACTGAGCTTATTCGCTGGGACATCCCCCAAGAGGTAGGCAATGAGTTGGTCGTTTTCTGTGAGTTTAGCCGTACTAAAATTGCTGTAGTGTTGGCAATTTTAGTATAGATTTGAGTGAGTGGGTAGGGCATTTTTTTATCTATCCCTTGTCATTATCTCAACTCGAACTACCTTTGATAGTATCATTTGATACTATCAACTATGAAACCTCCTTACGACATTACCAATAAAATTCTAAAGTTAGTTCAGCAAGTTTCTGTTAAGCTTGGCGAAATTAATGCTGCTCATTTACATAAACCTTCTCTAGAATTACGGAAACGAAATCGCATTAAAACGGTTCAGGCCTCTTTAGAAATTGAAGGAAATACGCTTACAGAAGAACAAATCACCGCATTGTTAGAAAACAAGCGGATATTAGGCCCTAAAAAGGATATTGATGAGGTCATTAATGCACTAAAAGTTTATGATGCAATACACACTTATAAACCATCCTCACTCAACTCCTTTCTTAGTGCACATAAAACGTTAATGGAAGGATTGATTAAAGATGCTGGGAAATTAAGAACTCAAGGAGTTGGCATTATAAAAGGCAGTAAAGTTCTCGCCCCTCCAGCAAGTAATCTTAAATTTCTAGTTGAAGATTTATTTGACTATTTGGAGAATGACGATGATTTAGTATTAATTAAAAGTTGTGTTGCGCATTATGAATTAGAGTTTATTCACCCTTTTATGGATGGAAATGGTCGGATGGGTAGACTTTGGCAAACCGTAATTCTTATGTCAAAATATCCTGTCTTTGAATACTTACCATTTGAAACGATGGTAAAAAAACGTCAAGCAGAATATTATGCTGTACTTTCAGCCTGTGACAAAACGGGTAAATCTACGCGCTTCATTGAGTTTATGTTAGAGGTTCTTGATGATACGCTTGCTGATTTACTTCAATCACAAAATCGAACGATGAATCAAGCTGAGAGACTTGCTTATTTTATTGCTATGACTTCTCAAAAAGAATTTAAGCGAAAAGATTACTTAAATTTATTTAAAGATATTTCATCAGCAACTGCTAGTAGAGACCTAAAAGCAGGTGTTAACCAGAAGCTCTTTGCTAAAAAAGGTGATAAGCGTACAGCTATCTATCAAATATTAGTGTAGAACTAGACGCTCACCACCACCTACACATACATCAGATTTTTAAGGGCGAGGTTTTGGGCGGGAGAGCTGTCCCCTTTGGCTAAATTGACGATGATTTTACGCAATTCAGCCTCTTGTTTGAGTCGCCCACGCTGAATGGTTTGGTGATTAGAAGTGAAAAAGTGGAAGATCGAGAAAGAAATCCTTTACTATTAACTTAGCCTCTTTCTTCTGTTGACTCACCTCCCATCATAAACATAAGAATGATCAGATGTAATGTTTTCTTCATAATTTTGTCTTATTTTTATTGTAAACTATTCGATGCAACTTCAACAAACATACGCATGTATACATTCACTTTTCTTATGACGCTGTGCTGTTTTAGCTTCATCAGCTTTGCCCAACCTGACAATGAACAGCGGTACGATAGTAAAATCAATCAGAAACTAAAGATTGAGGATAAAGAGGAACATATCCTTTTTATTGGTTGTAAGGAAGGAGAATGTGATGTGTATTGGAATGATCAGAAAATTACCAGTGAATACACCTTTGATGCTGCAGTTGATTTCTTCATGCCCATCAAAAATGATGAATTTCCTAATGTATTCTTATTGCCGATTTACAATGGAGATGGCTGTCCCGTAAAGTATAAAATCCTCCAAATTCCCGATAAAAAGCGTTATTATTTAAGCGAATCCTTTGGCAACTGTGATGAGGTCAACCATTCCATTAAAAAGAAAATCATGACACTCCAGTTCGAAGGAACGGAAGCACCTATAAATCGTCCCACTTTGACCTATACCTATCATTTGAAAAAAGGCGTGCTCGAAAAGGTGGAATAAACGATTAGAGACTGTTTGAACTTTTTTAGCTAATCATTTCTTTCCGATCACCACTTTGCTATTTTAGGGACTGAATACATTCAATCCGCTATTATGAGCAAATCACCTGATTCGAATCAATTAAAACGAACCTTAGGGCCGCTGATGTTGTGGGGCTTAGGCGTAGGCTATGTGATTTCTGGCATGTACTTTGGCTGGAACTTGGGCTTAGCAGAAGGAGGAACGCTAGGTTTGGGCATCGCCACGTTTTTCATCATCATCATGTACATCACTTTTACCTTCAGCTATACAGAGATGGCCTGTGCCATTCCCAAAGCAGGAGGCGCTTTCGATTATGCCGATCGGGGGTTAGGAAAACATTTAGGTTTTGTGGCAGGCATGGCTCAAAATATCGAATTTATCTTCGCCCCACCTGCCATTGCCTATGCCATTGGATTCTACTTCAATATCTTTTTCCCTGAGTTGGGAGTCATTCCAATCGCCATTTTTGCCTACTTAATCTTCACATTACTCAATATTGTCGGCGTAAAAGCCGCTGCCTCTTTCGAATTAGTCATTACCATATTGGCCGTTATCGAACTCCTGATCTTTGCAGGTGTGGCATTGCCTGAGTTTGAGGTAACCAACCTCACCCGAAATGCTTTTCCCAATGGTTTAGAAGGGGCATTTGCCGCAATTCCCTTTGCCATTTGGTTTTTCTTAGCCATTGAAGGCGTTGCCAATGTAGCCGAGGAAGTCATCAATCCACAACGAAACATTTCCATCGGATTTGGCTCTGCACTGCTCACCTTAATTGTACTCTGTTTGCTGACTTTTACTTCAGCAGTGGGTGTAGACGGTTGGGAAAGCATCGTGTATCCTGCTGGAAGTACCGAAACCTCAGACGCGCCACTCCCTTTGGCTTTAGAAAAAATTGTTGGTGGTAATCACTTTTTATACCACTTATTAATTTCGATTGGGTTGTTGGGTTTAGTAGCATCTTTCCATGGAATTATTTTGGCTGCAGGTCGAGCAACCTTTGAATTTGGTCGCGTGGGTTACATTCCTAAGCTATTTGGAAAGGTTCATCCCAAAGCGAAGACACCGGCAAATGCGCTGATTGTAAATATGCTGATCGGCATCGGAGCAATTCTGACAGGAAAAACTGGGGAAATTATTACCATTGCTTGCTTTGGAGCCTTAACCCTCTATGTGGTATCCATGTTTGCATTCTTCGGTTTACGACGAAAAGAACCTGACTTAGAACGCCCCTATAAAGTTCCTGCCTTTCCAGCTTTTCCAGCCATCGCTTTAGTCATTGCGAGCATTTCCTTAGTCGCCATGACGATTTACAACCTTACACTGGCCGCAATTTTCTTGGGAATGATGGCACTTTCTTACGGCTACTTCTTAATTTTTGTCGATAAACCTAAAACAAGCTAATATGACTCGCGAAGAAATCATTCAACAGGTAAAAGAAAGCAAGCACAATAAAATTAGAGTAGCCATTGTAGACATTGATGGTGTTTTGCGAGGCAAGGTGATGCATAAAAATAAGTTTTTAGCTTCACTAGAAGGTGGTTTTGGCTTTTGCGATGTCGTATTTGGTTGGGATATGGCGGATATGCTTTATGAAGGCATGAACATCAGTCTAACGGGCTGGCATACGGGATTTCCTGATGCTCCTGCACGCATTGACCCTACTACATTTCGCACCATTCCTTGGCAAGATGATTTGCCTTTCTTTTTAGCGGATTTTGGAAAAGCTGATGGCAATGACTTGGCAGTATGTCCTAGAAGTTTACTTCGGAAAGTTGCCGCTAAGTGTCGAGCTATGGGTTATGTTCCTTTCTTTTCACAAGAATTCGAATGGTTCAACTTCGAAGAAACTCCGCAATCTATTGACCACCGAAATTTTGAACAGCCTGAGCCAATTTCGCCCGGCATGTTTGGCTATTCTATTTTAAGAGCCTCACTGAGAGATCATTATTTTAATGCACTCTTCGATTTACTCGAAGACTTTAAGCTTCCGCTAGAAGGTTTGCACACCGAAACAGGTCCAGGCGTTTATGAAGCGGCCATTCAATACGCCGAAATTGAAGAAGCGGCTGACCGTGCCGCCTTATTCAAAACGGCGACTAAAGAAATCGCCTACCAATCGGGCATTATTGCCACATTTATGGCTAAATGGCGTGCCGATTTGCCTGGCTGTAGCGGTCATGTGCATCAAAGTTTGTGGGATCACACTAAATCCACCAACCTTTTTTATGATGCACAAGCTCCGCAACACATGAGTGACTGTATGAAAAGTTATATGGCAGGGCAATTGTACTGCTTGCCGCATATTTTGCCGCTGTTTGCTCCCACAATCAATAGCTACAAACGCTTAGTAGAAGGAGCTTGGGCACCAACTACCTTGACTTGGGGAGTAGACAACCGCACGACTGCTTTACGCGCTTTGCCTACGAGCCCAAAAGCAGCACGTTTGGAAACACGTGTGGTCGGTTCAGATGTAAACCCCTATTTAGCTATGGCAGCTTGCTTAGCTGCTGGACTTTACGGAATTGAAAAGAATTTGTCCTTAGACGTTCCTGCTACTGTAGGCAATGGCTATGAAAATTTTGATAACGGAACGCTTCCAGCTAATTTAAAGCAAGCGACAGATCAAATGCGAAATTCAGCCATTGCGCATGAGCTATTTGGAAGTGAATTTGTAGATCACTTTACCAAAACGCGCGATTGGGAATGGCAACAGTTTGCTCAAGCCGTAACCGATTGGGAAATCAAACGTTATTTTGAAATCATTTAATAGCAGCGAACTCCCATCATCCATACTTATTATTTTAAGATTTTAGCTTCATATAACATGATCGATTTTAGCCAACCTTTACAATTTAATTTCCCAACAGTAATCCGATTTGGAACGGGAATTATTCAAGAACTCGCCCCATACTTAAAATCAAAATCGCTACGCAGGCCACTGATTGTCACTGATCCGAATGTGGCTCAACTCAGCTTTTTCAAAAATATTATTACCGATTTAAAGCAAACAGGATTAGCTGTAGAGGTATTTTCAGATATGCACAAAAACCCAGTAAAGTCTGACGTACTGGCAGGGGGTGATCAGTATCAAAAAACCAACCGCGATGCCATTGTCGGAATTGGAGGCGGTGTTCCGATTGATGTGGCTCGGGCCATTGCCTTACGCATTAACCATCACCGCGATTTATTTGATTATGACGATTTAATTGGTGGTGATCAATACGTGACTGAAGATGTGCCGCCCTTTATTGCTGTCCCAACTACATCAGGAACAGGAAGCGAAGTAGGAAGAAGCGCCATTATTGCCGAAGATGAAACGAAACGAAAACGCATCTTATTCTCTCCAAAACTGATGGCAGAAATTGTATTCGCCGATCCGATGCTCACTATGGATTTACCTCCATTCATCACTGCGGCAACAGGCATGGATGCCTTAACGCACAATATGGAAGCTTATGTGGCCAAAAACTACCATCCCATGTGCGATGGCATTGCCTTGGAAGGGATCGAACTGATTGTACAATCCATTGAAAAAGCAACTAAAAATCCAGATGAGGAATCCAGAAGCAAAATGCTACTCGGCTCTATGATGGGAGCTGTGGCTTTCCAAAAGGGTTTGGGTATTGTTCATAGCCTTGCCCATCCATTATCCAGCTTATTGGATACCCACCACGGTTTAGCCAATGCCGTGAATTTACCCTACGGGATGCAATTCAATTACGAAGGCTTTGAAACGCGCTTCGATCGAATGGCTGAACGCATGGGCTTAGGGCGAGAAATGGGTAGTCAAATTCCCGATTACCTCTTTAGCCTAAATGACCAATTGGATTTGCCCAAAAAACTTTCTGGCTTAGGCGTAAAAGAAGAACACTTAGAAACATTAGCAGACTTAGCAGCAGCCGATTTTTGCTATCCGAATAATCCCAAACCCGTCAGTAGAGCTGACTTTCGAAAAATTTATGGAGAAGCACTGTAATCATTTTGATTAGCTTAAGGAAAATAATGTAAATTCTTATTACATAAGTCAGCGAAAAGCCGTAACTTAAAATTACATCGTAAAATAAATCAACTTGCAAAACTGTGGTTTATTGACAAAGCGATTAAGAGTTGCCGTTAACAGGGCAGCTCTTTTTTTATACTAAATTCCGCTGATGCACCAACCGTTGACTCCAATAGGGGCTATTCGACCAACGTTGTTCCAAATCGTAATGCTTTTCGAGTTTTTGGAGGTAAGCACGAAACGCATTTTCCACCACATAACGATACACGCTTAAGGCTTCCTGCTTGCCAGCTAGCCAATCTGCCAAAGCATGCCCGGCATAAAACCCACCAGCTAAAGCGGAGGTAATTCCAAAAGAAGAAATGGGATCGTATGCATAAGCGGCATCTCCAACAGCGAGCCAATTTTGTCCAAAAGGCTGAGGCAAATAACTGGTGCCTGCTGGCCGAATGCCGATTGAGTAGGCATTAAAATCAATCTCTTGAATGAGAGCAGCTAGGTGTTTCGTTTGTCGCCATGCATGTTCCAAAAAAGTTGCTACATTGCGTTGAGGCAGTAGAGCTTTTAAGGTAAAAAACATCAGACTAAGCTTTTTTCCTGCTAAAGGAGCTAAGTACCACCAACCATTTTCAGTAGCCTCAATCCAAATTTGATGACTCAAGTATTCTGCTGTTTCAAGTTGAACGATCAGGGCAAATTGTTCATCTAAGGCTACCTTTCGAATACCAAGCTGTCGGCAAATCGACGCCTTACGTCCTGTAGCATCTACCAAAAACTCACCAACAATTAACTGCTTTTCTTGCCCATTATCAATCGTCATGTGGTATCCATCCTGCTTTTGTTCGACGGTTTTTACCCGATAACCATTAAAAAATGGAGTGTATTGATCTTTCACTACTTGTTGTAAATCCCCCTCAAAAGCTGTTCGATTTAATAAATATCCATGCTCATGTGGCTCAAAAAGATGATCTTTGTCTAGTAATAAGTCGGTTCCCCAACAGCTTTTATTGCCATGATACACGCGATGTGGTGCGGTTTGAAGCAATGACTCAATGCCCAACTGCTTCAATAATGGTCGAGCATTGGGCGGAATGGCTTCACCAGGTTTAGCTACAGGATGTGCCAAAGCCTCTACCATGCAATGGTTAATGCCCCTAAAATGTAAGGTTAAAGAGGTGGCTAAGCCTGCTGGCCCGCCACCTACTATAATCACTGGATAGCTGGTTTTATCGTTCTCCACGATCAAAAGTTCTACGTTTTCTTTCTCTTTCAGGAGCACCAAGTCCTCTGGTTAAGCTTTCTTCTAATTTCTCTTTTCCTGTAGTATCTTCCGCATACAACACCTGCTTAAAGGTAGGATCACCGCCAGAAAAATGTCTTCCCGTTTCTTTCCACACAACTTCAGGCAAGTAACCTTCCTTATTAGTTGGAATCTTTTGCTTATCTGGAGCAATGATGCCCAATTCATGCCATTCGGCAATCATCAAGTTGATTTTCTTCTGATAGGCTGTACCAAAATCCCTCAACCAATCTTGGCGAAAATCGAAATGTTTGAGACGTTGTGCAATGGGTACTTTTCCATCTGCCATGCGCAAAAAACTATCTTGACTCAACACCTGATTAGGTACGCGCGCAGCCCAAAAAGACGGCAAGGGCAAATAGGTGGAAGGATCGTAACCAGAAAGACAACTCGCTTCATCTGTTTGCCAAGGCACGCCTAACCAGCGCGTTAAGGAGCCTGGTCCGCTATGCGATACGGGTCCTTGTGCGCCTAGTGCGATGGCTGGGGAAAGGTAGGTTCCATAATTCAACTGAACATCTTGACCTTCTGGCAATACCTTTAATCGGTAAGGCGCTTCCCACATCGACTTCACTCGCATCGGCCAAGTGAGTTCAATACCAGGATGGAAAGGTCCTCCTAAACATTCCTCAAATGGAGCCTGATTCAATGCATCAATCTGCTCTGCTGGTGAGCAATTTTCAAAGGCTTTTTGTTTGGGCGGCTTCTTGTTATCAAAATCGCCTTTTGCCCATTGTTTAAGACGTTGGTATTGGGTAATGGTGATAGGCAAATCAGTTAAGGCAATGGCAGCATACTCTCCAAAGGCATCTCCATAAAACGGTGGAACTTTGGCTGGTGCATATTCTTGACTTTTAGGATCTCTAAACCAATTAAATACCCGTTGGCGGTCTTTTTTAAACATTTTAGATGGGTCTGAGAGCTTCTTCAGTAATGCAGGATCGGTAAAATCAGATGGCGAGTTTTTCCCAAATAGCATAAAGAAACCTTGATTTACCCATTGGGTATTGGTCATCCGCTCCAATATGGGATAAATGTGTTGCCAAAAGTTCAATCCATCTTTAGCGGGATCAGGATAACCCATTTCTCGAATGAACAAGTCTTGAACAACATCATTCATGGTAACGACCCCGTATAATCCTGGGCCAAAGTCTGGAGGGGTAACCGCAACCATGGCAGGAGTAGCTTCGAGTTGCTTTCCATCTATGGTTATGGTAGCGCGTACAATCCCATCACAGGTATCGTCATGCCAACCGTCATTATTGGCAAAAGTTACCGCAGCTTTGTTATCCTTCGAAGCAGATTTTCCATCTCCTCCAAAAAAAAGTAAGCGCCCTTCATGATCGGTTCGAACTTCGCCAAGCTTTACTTTTTTACCAAAAAACTCGCCATCATCAAAATGATACTTCTTCCCTTTTCTATTCTTTCCTGAAATCTTTATGGGACTTGGCCGAATCGCTAATTGCTTACGCGCCTCATCGCCTTTAATGTCTTCATTTCTTACTTTAGCAGGAATGGCATAGCCTTCAAGGTCTAAGGCATTGTTAAATTGATACCAAGCCGCTTTAATATTCGCCACATGTACACGCCAATCAATACGAATGTCATTTGCATCGGTAAGCTCCCCCAGCACTTCGCCTTTTTTATTAAAAGCGTATACCCTAAAACGAGCGACTTGTTTTTTCACTCGCCCTTCTTGGTCTTTAAACTCATCGGGACCTCGGGGCTCGGGAGCTACTCCAGGTAAATCTGAAGCCAAAAAATACTCGTCAGAGTTGCCAATGCGGGCAATCCCAACAGGAGGGTAAATGGCGACACTGCTAATTTGGTCTTTTTTCATTTTCTTTTTTTAGTTAAGGTTGAGGTATTTTCATCCTCAAAATCCAATAACCGAAAATCACCCTTTAAAGTCAAGATAAATTTTAGTAAAAGACTCCTCAGCAGAATGCGTTTCTAAAATTCCGTTTGGAAACTTATATTGCATATAAGAGTTTATCACGAGGTTTACCATGATAAAATATATTCGTTACTCCTTATTGGTTAGTATGCTGTTACTTGCTGAACAAGTAAGCGCACAACTGCTGCCAGATCACTTGCATTTTAATCACATTGGTGTTGATGAGGGCTTAAGTAATTCAAATACTACCTGTATTGCCCAAGATGCACAGGGATTTATTTGGATAGGCACCATCAGTGGCCTATTTCGATACGATGGCTTGTCAATAAAGAAGTTTACGCATGATGCAAAAAATCTTTATTCCTTAAGTACTAATTATATCTTTCATATTTATGCAAGCAAACAGGGAGGAGTTTGGGTTGCCACAGATAATGGTTTAAATTATTTTGATCCTGAGTTAAATCGTTTCCAACGGTGGTTCTTTTCGGAGCATGAAATCAATCAATCTCAACAATATCCATTTCAAGATTACTACAGGTATGTTTTTGAAGCAACAGATGGAACAGTGTGGTTATCCATTTTTGAACAAGGCTTACTGCGTTTTAATCCAAAAACTGATGAGGTAAGGTATTGGTCGGATACGCAAGCCCCTTTGAACCAATATGGATATGGGAGTATTGTAGCACATCCAAATGGTCAAATTTGGTTTGGTGGGCAAGGCCTTACACTCTTCGATGCTGAAAAGCAACAAATGATGGCTGTAGATTCGCTCTATCCCCCATTACAGAAGTATCAACAACAAGAAGTAGAAGCGTTACACGTAGATCGTCAAGGCCATATTTGGGTGTCCAGTCTTGGAGAATTGGTAAAATTTAATCCCGAAACAAACGCTATTAAAATCTTTAAAGATTTATTAGGCCCTAACAATCCCTATGAAGTTTCAGGAATACAAGAAGATCGTGCTGGTCGATTTTGGTTGGCTACAGCTAAGGGTTTATATTGTTTCCATCCTGATTACAAACAAATTCAATATTATCGGCATGATCCTACTCAGGAATGGTCGTTAAGTAGCGATGCATTATCCCCTACTATTTTAGAAGATAAACAGGGATTACTATGGATTACCTCAGATGCAGGGGTGGATCAGCTAGACCCATTAAGTTTTGCGTTTGAACATCTCGTCATTCCAAATCAGGATGCTTTACCTACTGGAAATATAGATGTGTTTACACTAGATCAGAAACAACAGCTTTGGCTAGTAAATAATAGAGGCATTTGTAAATACAATCCCTACACCCGTCAGTATACTCCAGTTTCTCCATTGTTACAACAGAAATTGCCTCGCTTGTATACTTATGATTTAGAATTTGATACCAAAGAAAATTTATGGATAGCACAACCCAATCAGATCATACAATACCATGAAGCTAGCAATCAAGTCCACTACTGGTTCCGTACGGTAGAAGATTTTTATTACGTTTCTGCACTACAACTGGACGCAGATGCACAAGGAAGGATGTGGCTAGCTACTTGGGGTGCTGGACTAGTGAGTATGAAATCTGATTTTGGACAGTTAACCCAAAGAAATTGGGACGAAAATAGCCGTATAACCAAAACTATTGATGATTTAAAGGAGGGAGAACGCCCTACTGCATACAATCTTAAAGTGCTTGCTAATCGTAAAGTTTGGCTTTCTACCACCGAGGGCGTAAGCTTACTTGATCCTGTAGCTGATACAATTCATTTCTTTAAGCACAATAAAGCGAATAGTAGTACAATTGCTGATGATACACATCAAGCTAGTTTTTTTGTGGATGCCCAAGGCAAAACGTGGATTGGGACACAAACAGGATTAAATCTATTCGATTCAGCTACAAATACCTTTAAAAGATATGGAGCTGCTCAAAACTTATCCACAACAGGTATTTTAGCTATTCAAGAAGATGATTCCCAAAAACTGTGGCTCAATACAAGAGAAGGCATTTATTCTTTTGATCCAATCGAAGAGAAAGCCCAATATTATCAACCTTTTGATGGTTTTATGACAGCATCTGCTCTAAATGCTGCTAAAGATAGCATGGGGCATATCTATTACGCTATTCATAATGGCGTAGTACGTTTCCAGCCAAATCGCGTTCAGCGAAATGAGTTTTTACCATCCGTCATCTTCACCGATTTTTTACTATTTAATAAGTCAGTAAAGGATAGCCTTATACTGCCTAAAAGCATTCATGCGCTGGATCAAATTACCCTAAAACACAATCAATACATTTTTAGCTTTGAGTTTGTGGCCATGAACTTACGACAACCGCATCGAAATCTGTATAAATACAAAATGGTAGGCTTAAGTGATGAATGGATTGAGACAGATGCTAAAAATCCAAGAGCTACGTTTACCAATTTAGATGCAGGCACTTATACTTTCATGGTAAAAGCTGCTAACGATGAGGGACTTTGGAATGAGACACCAACAACCATACAAGTCGTTGTGCTGCCCCCTTGGTATTTAACCTGGTGGGCAAAGTCAATTTGGGTCATCCTAATTATTGGTAGTGCGTTCAGCTTTTATTTCTGGCGTGTAACTACCTTAAAACAGCAAAAACTGATCTTGGAACAGCAAGTAGAAGCGCGTACAGAGGAAATCTCCAATCAGAAAGAAGAAATACTACAACAAGCAGAAGAATTAAAAACGAGTAATGAAAAATTAATTCAGCTTGATCGCTTCAAAGACACCATGTCAGGAATGATTGCCCACGACTTAAAGAATCCTTTAGGGGTGATTATTCAAACTGAAAATGTACCTGATTCTGCCAATCAGATGGCTCAGCAAATGCTTCAATTGGTCAATAATATGTTGGATGTTCAGAAATACGAACAAACAGAACTTCAACTCAAGAAAGAAGCGCTTGACTTATCACAACTGGTACAAGATGCCTTTGAGCAAGTGCAACTATTGGCATTGGCAAAGCACATTCAGTTTACGAATCAAATTGAGCAGGGCATTGCCGTATTGGGAGATCAATCTTTATTGCATCGTGTATTTATCAATTTTTTTACCAATGCCATTAAGTACTCTGCGAATAATGGCCTACTAGAAGTGAGCGCCACTCCACAGGAAAATAAACAGGTACAAATTGCCATTCGCGACGAAGGGCAAGGCATTGCACCTGATCAAATCGAGCATATTTTCCAAGCATTTGGGCAAATTGACCCACGGCAATCTGGCGTAGCCGCCTCTACGGGATTGGGGCTTACCTTTTGTCAACTTGTTGTGCAAGCGCATGACAGTGAAATTCAGGTAACGTCTAAATTAGGAAAGGGAACTACATTTTATTTCAACCTCCAGCAAACTGACTATCAATTACTTGACCCAACCAATCATCAAAGTAGTGTTGTCATTTCACTAACGAATGAAGATCGTCAAGCACTTCACGCTTATTATGATGAGCTGAAGGAAATCAAGTTGCATCGCGCCTTAAAAATCCAAGCTGTAGTAGAGAAAATTAAACAGGAATATACGAGTACCACCTTACAAGCATGGGGCAAAGCCTTGTTGGATGCAGCTTATAATTACAATCAAGCTTATTACGATGAGCTTTTGGGGCAGATTGAAAAGAAGGTAGATTAGTGAGAGGATGTCCAAGCACTTATAATAATAGCGACTAGTTGAGGTTTCCTAACCTCAACCTTATCACATTAAATTTCTTAACTTAACGTCAAAGAAAACACTAAAAACCGATCAATCCGCCAACTCAAGTACCGCATCGCGAATACTCACCTCTTCGGGGAGATTGAGCTTTTTCTTAAGTCGAAAAAGAGCTGTGCTGGTGCTCGCGGGGGTAATATTCAATAATCGAGAAATTTGTTTATTGTCTAAGCCAATTTTAATGTAAGCGCATAGTTTAATATCCTTTTCTGAAATCTCATGGCCATATCGAGTGCGCAGTGTCGCGAAAAAGTGAGGATGTACTTCTTCAAAATGTATTTTAAAGGTATCCCAGCTATTGTCGATCTCAATGTGATTGGTAATGCGCTTTTTCATACTTTTAAGTAGCTTGCGCAACGCTTGCTGCTCTGATGAGGTTAAGCCCTCTAAACTGGTTAAATCAGTATGAAAATTTTGAAGCAAGTTATTTTTTTCCACAATTAACATGGAAGTACTACTCAATTGCCTATTCTTTAGTTCAATTTCATTGTTAAGCAGCGTCTTAATTGCCTCGTGTTGCTCGCGTATCCGCAGTGCTGTATTTATTCGAGCCAATAGCTCCGTAAATTCAATGGGTTTACGAATGTAATCCACTGCTCCTGCCTCAAGAGCAACTTGTAAATCCTCCGGAGAAATGCGATGGCCTGTGGCGATAATTATAGGAATCTCAAAGGTAGTTTCGGATTCTTTGAGTTTTCTGGTAGCAGCAATACCATCTAATATGGGCATTTCCCAATCCATCACAATCAAATCAGGTAATTCCTCATGAGCTATCTCATAAGCGATCTGTCCATTCCAAGCATTAATGACTTCATACCGTTCTGGATATTCGCTTAATTTTCGCCCAACCAATTGAATAATCTCTGCCTGATCATCAACAAGTAAAACCTTCTTCTGCTGCATGGTATACATTTCGTTTAAGTGTTCATTCAAAGCTAGTAAAAAAAGAGAACTGCTCATCAGAATGATCAAAAATAGGGTGATCACTGAACCATGTTAAGTGTTTGTCTATGTGTTCAATTTTTGTGTTGAGTGTTTGTCTATGTGCACGTCTATGCTTTCCCTGCCTTTCCTCAGACCTTTGTATTAGGGCTTCATAACAAGCTCCGCCGAACACTTAAACTCAAGTAATATGCACACGAATCAAAGAAATTTCAGGCTGTTTAGTTACAGCATCTCATCGCTAAAAGGAAAATTAAACGAAAGTGTTCGAAGTAGCGGCACGATAGCTAAGTGCCACAAGCTACCGATGTTTTTCATAGGGGGTAAATTTTGCCTCCTATGATTCTTCAGCAAACCCTTCACGAACATACGATCAACAAATTATTCAAACATCAGAGAGCAGTTGCTTTCTCGAACACCAAATAGGTCAAAAATGAAAACACGTTGGATCATCATTACTAGCTTATTACTCCTAAGCTTAGCTGGGCAAGTCAATGCCCAATTCATCACCACTTGGCGAACGACTACAGCCAACGAAACTGTTATTATCCCAACCTTCACGGGAGAAACCTACAATTATAATGTAGATTGGGGGGATGGGCAGACAAGTACCAACCAAACAGGAGATGCTACGCATATTTATGCGACTGCGGACACCTTTACAGTTACCATTACAGGAACCTTTCCTCGTATCTATTTTAATTCTAGTGCCAGTTCATCTAAAGTTTTAACTGTTGAGCAATGGGGCAACAACCCTTGGACTAGTATGGGAAATGCTTTCAAAAGCTGTACGTATCTTGAGATCAATGCTAGCGATACTCCTGACCTGTCCAATGTGACAGATATGAGTGGTGCATTTCAAGGTATCACCAACTTTAATGGCGATTTATCAAATTGGGATGTGAGCAATGTGCAAAATATGAGCTTGATGTTTAAAGGCGCTAGCTCATTTAACCAAGATATTTCTGGGTGGAATACAGCAAATGTGACAAATATGTCTGAGATGTTCAGTAGTGCCAATTCCTTTAATCAACCAATAGGAATGTGGAATACATCTAGTGTTACCAACATGTTTCAGATGCTCTCTCTAGCATCTTCCTTTAATCAAGATCTTGGTAATTGGGATGTGAGTAATGTAACATCATTTCATGTGTTTAAAAGTGGTGGAACGAGTTGGTCTACGGCTAATATTGACAAAACTCTGATTGGATGGTCTAAACAAACCTTACAGAATGGTATTCTTATATTGATTGTTGGAAATTATTGCCATTCCGCTGATGCTCGGCAAAGTATCATTGATAATTATGGTTGGAATCTGCTCGTTTCTGGAGGACAAGTTTGTACCGGTCAGCAATTCATTACGACTTGGCAAACGACTTCCGATGGTGAGCGTATCACCATTCCTACATTCCCAAGCGAAACCTATGATTACGATGTGAATTGGGGAGATGGTCAAAGTAGTTTGGCACAAACTGGTGACGCCACGCATACTTACACTACAGCAGGAACATACACAGTAACCATCACAGGAATATTCCCTCGAATCTATTTCGCAGGAACTGGTGATGCAGCTAAAATCCAAAGTGTTACACAATGGGGTGGCATCTGTTGGAGTTCATTTGCAAAAGCTTTTGAGGGATGTTCAAATTTGAGTATTACTGCTACTGATGCGCCAGAGCTCACTAATGTAACCGACCTCAGCCAGATGTTTAAAGGATCAGGAATCGGCAACCCTAATTTGAGTAGCTGGATAACAAGCTCAATTACTAATATGAGCAGCATGTTTGAGCAAGCCACCAATTTTAGTAGTGATATTTCAGCATGGAATATGAGTAGCCTATCAAATGCGGCGAATATGCTAGATAATACGAATCTTTCGATAGTTGATTATGATAACCTATTGCTTGCTCTAGCTAATCAAAGTCTGAGTAGCGCTGTAAGTTTTGGAGCCGCCAACCTTGAGCATTGTGCAGGAGCCTCTGCTCGCCAGTCACTCATTGATAATTTTAGCTGGACGATTACAGACGGAGGGAAAAACTGTAATTCCCCTAATTTTTTCAAAATGACTTGGGAAACAACTACCAATAATGAAAGCATTACCATTCCCACATTTTCAGGGGAAACTTATAACTATATTGTTGATTGGGGAGATAATGAAGCAACTGGTAGTATTACAGGAAATGCGACTCACACATATGCCGCAGCAGGCAGCTATACTGTGACTATTTTGGGCACTTTCCCGCGCATCTATTTCAATAATTCAGGCGATAAAGACAAGCTTCAAGACATTACACAATGGGGAACTACTGCATGGACTTCTATGGCCAATGCCTTTGAAGGTTGCGGAAATATCAGCATTACAGCTACTGATGCACCCGATTTGTCAGTTGCGACTAGTACCAGTCAAATGTTTGCTTCCTCTGGTCTTACTACGCCCGATTTAAGTAGCTGGAATATGAGTAACATTACAGATATGACTGGAATGTTTCAGTCTGCAACGAGTTTTAATGGCAATATTTCAGCTTGGAATACGAGCAGTGTTCAAGAAATGGATAGCTTGTTCCGATCTGCTACTAGTTTCACTGGTGATCTATCAACATGGAACACAAGTAGTGTACAAAATATGAGTTACCTATTTTCCGCTAATGCTAATTTTAATGGCAATATTTCGGCATGGAATACGAGTAATGTTCAAAACATGGCTGGGATGTTCCAAGGAGCTACCAGTTTTACAGGAGATTTATCTGCATGGAATACGGGAAATGTGACTGCTATGACACTCATGTTCGATCAGGCTACTAATTTTAATGGCAATATTTCAAGTTGGAATACGGGAAATGTGACTGACATGCTGGGTATGTTTGCCAATGCTACCAGTTTTAATCGTGATTTGAATAGTTGGGATGTGAGCAAGGTAATTAGTATGAGGAATATGTTCATCAATGCCACAGCTTTTAATGGAAATATTTCCAATTGGGATGTGAGTAGTCTCGTCTCTTCAAGAAGCATGTTTGATGATGCAGTAGCTTTCAATCAAGACATCAGCAATTGGAATATGATTAGCATCAATAGCATGACAAACATGTTTAATGGTGCAGCAGCTTTCAATCAAAATATTGGCAGTTGGAATATGCCAGTTCTGAATGCTATATCAGGAATGTTTCAAGATGCTACAAGTTTCAATCAAGATATTAGCAATTGGAACACATCCAATGTGATTTACATGGATAATGTGTTTAATGGGGCAACTGTTTTTAATCAAAATTTGGGCAGTTGGGACCTTTCCTCTGCACTCGTATTAGCCAGCATGTTTGACAACTCAGGAATGACAAGTACTAATTATGACAGTACATTAATAGGTTGGTCAACTCAGACTTTACAAAATAATCAAACATTCAGTGCTGTAAATATCGGCTATTGTTTTGCTTCAGCAGCGCGCCAGTCCATCATTGACAATTTTGGTTGGACGATTACAGATGCTGGAGAAACATGCAGTGATCCTGCTTATTTCCAAACCACTTGGCAAACCACCACTACTAATGAAAGCATCACGATTCCTACTAATTCAGGAGAGAGCTACAACTATAATATACACTGGGGAGATGGGCAGATTAATACTAATCAAACAGGAGATGCCACGCATACTTATGCCAGTGCAGGAACGTATACTGTGACTATTACAGGCGAATTTCCTAGACTCTACATAAACGCTATTATACCGGCAAGGTTCACGATTAGAACCATTGAGCAGTGGGGCAGCATTACTTGGTCATCTATGAATAATGCTTTTTCTGGTGCCAGCAGTCTGAACTATAATGCAACAGATGTTCCCGATCTCTCTCAGGTGACTGATATGAGTGCCATGTTTAATGGTTGTGACCAATTTAATGGGGCTATAGGCAATTGGAATGTGAGTAATGTGACTAATATGGGAGACCTATTTAATAGTGCATTTACTTTCAATCAAGATATTAGCAATTGGGATGTGAGCAATGTCACCAATATGTCAGCTACCTTTGTGAGTGCAAGTGCCTTCAATCAAGATATTAGTAATTGGAACGTGAGCAATGTCACTAATATGTCTGCTGCCTTTGCGAGTGCAAGCGCCTTCAATCAAGACCTTAGCAACTGGAATACGGCCAACGTGACCAATATGAACTCCCTATTTTTGGCTGCAACTGCCTTCAATCAAGATATCAGTAAGTGGAACGTTAGTAAAGTTGAAAACATGCGTGGTATGTTTAATGGCGCTACCACTTTTAATCAAAATTTGGGGAGTTGGGATATTAGCCAAGTTTCAAATATGCTTGAAATGTTTAATGCATCGGGCATGAGCACCTCCAATTATGATCAAACGTTGATTGGTTGGTCAGGCCAGACTCTTCAAAACAATGTATCATTGGGTGCCACAAGTGTAAACTATTGTTTGGCATCCGCTGAACGTCAATCTATGATCGACAATTTCTCTTGGACAATTAACGATGGAGGATCAAGTTGTACCCTCACCACTTGGAATGGCGCTACTTGGGATAATGGCACGCCAACGGCTAGTACTTCTGCCATCATCAATAGCCATTACGATACCTTTGTGGATGGCGCCATTGATGCTGAAAATCTACGAGTGAATTTCTCCAATAGTTTAACCCTTCGTGGTGACAGTGCTGTAAACCTGGCGGGATATTACTTCAACTTTGGCACTACAACTGTGCAAGATAGCACTGCGTTTATACAAACAGCGGCAAATCCTGGTAACTTTGGTGCTGGAACCTATACGGTAGAGCGCGAAGGCACAGACTTCTTAGAAGCTTATAATTACTGGTCATCACCACTTCAAAGCTTCACCATTAATCAGACATTTGGAACCAATAATGTCCGAGGCTTTTATTTTGATGCGCCTACACAATCTTGGATTGGAACAAAAGAAAACACTAACATGGAACCCACTCGCGGCTATGCAGTAGCAGGTAACGATCCGTTTAATGCCGCTGCTACTGCTGTGCGTTCTTTTTCAAGTACGACAGGCTTTAATTCGGGCGACTTAACGCATCCCTTGAGTTTTTCTAATGATGCTGATGCTACCAACGATTGGAATTTAATTGGTAATCCTTATCCTTCAGGCATTAGCGTAGCTAACTTCCTTGCCACCAACTACAATGGCGGTGCAGGACCAATCGCCAATGCAGTATACTTGTGGAACTCGGATGGTTCAGATGTCATCTCCACCAATTCCGATTATGCCATCATGAATAATATGGGCATTACCAATGCAGGAGGAAGTACGGCTCCCACTTCTACGACCATTGCTTCTTGCCAAGGCTTTTTTGTTCAAGCTGTAGCAGCGGGTGATGTCACGTTTAGCAATGCGCACCGAACAGCAACCAATAACACCTTCTTGCGCACCAACACGAGTCGGCAACGCATTTGGATTAAAGCCACATTAGAAGACATCGCCAGCAATGAAATCCTGATTGGTTTTGCGGATGATGCCGAAATGGGCAAGGATCAATATGATGCCAAAAAATTGGAGGGGAATGGTCATCTGGCTTTCTATAGCCAATGGGCATGTACAGACAGGGCAGTGCCCTGTCCCAACAGCCCATTAGCTACTGAAAAATTAGCCATCCAAGGCCTCAGCCCTATCGAATCCCCAATTGCCATTCCCCTTGGCCTGCATGCCAAAACCGCGGGGCAATACACATTCAACATCAGCCATTTGGATCATTTCGACCTCAACCATTACCAAATCGTGCTCATTGATCACGAATTAGAGCAAACAACCCATTTACAAACAAGTAGCTATGTGATTGAGTTGGAATCAGGTGAATACACCGATCGTTTCGAATTACAATTTATTCCAGCAAGCGTCACTAGTCTTGAGGTATTCACCCAACCTTCGGAATTCACCATTTACAGCTATGAAAATCAGGTGTATTTTCAAGCATCAGAAAATAACACACAACCCTATCAGATCGTGATTAGCGATTTATTGGGAAGAACGGTGTATCATCAAGCCATGCGAATCGGAACGGAAAAACGCAGCATTCGCTTAGATCAGGTTGCTACAGGAATTTATGTGGTGCAGGTAGAAACGGCAACGGGCAAACAGGCCAAACGCGTTTGGATTAACGGGCAATAATTAGCCAGTGTAGAGACGCAAAATTTTGCGTCTCTACTACCAATCATTCACACAAGGGCAAAAAATCGTTTGGCCGATGTCCAACACATTTCATCCCTGCAAAAAAAATCATGAACTCCACTTAATGCTTTTCAGTATCAGCATAGGCTTTCTTATCCAAGGTTCCTAACGTCTTCCAGATTTGCTGCAATACTGCTTGACTTTTTTCATTAACAGCTACATTCATTAAAAATAATTAGAGCGCGCTCCATTTTTATTTTCTTTAAAAAATACTACACTAAGCC
>JBMYQA010000050.1:0-27477 GCA_049600855.1 Flammeovirgaceae bacterium
CTAACTCTACAAACAACTTCAGAATGTTAAATAATTTAGTTTACACAGTACTAATTAAAGCCTGAGGAAGTTTTAATGATGATTTTATTTATCAATCGCTAAGAAAATCCCAGCTTTTACATAAGGGTTCACGCCTTCTTGGTAGCTATGCATCCGTTCCCACCGTTGGTCTACAGTATACAAACCTGAGCGCAGCGGCACATTAACTCCAGTCTCTAGCCTAAATCCTAATAGTCCTTTCAATTGACGCTCAAACCCTATCAACACATTTGCATTGAGTCTTCGGTAATATACATCTCCTTCAAAAGGTTGAGTCTGATTCAATAAGTAATTTGCCCTAGCACCTTTTACACCCATATAGACTTGGCGATTTTTATCAAGTTTCTTAAAAAATAATGCTTGAGAGGGTAAAAGAATGTCTGCCTTCCAGTTGCTTCCAAGCTCCTTTTCATATTTTATTACTGGTAAAATCGATAAGCGTTGGTTGTAAGCTATTTGTACTCCTAACCCCACCTTTGTTCTGCGATTAGGGGTACGTTGAATCAGGTGCGTGGTATTAAAACTAAACGATTGTCGATCGAACGCGAAAAGCTGCTCTGAACCTGTTTGGAATTTCCACACAGACAAGTAAGTCGTTCGCCTGTTGTATTTATGCTGTGTAATTAATGATACTCCTAAATTACTAAAATGAAGGAATTTGTCTTGCCCCGCTTCTGCATCATACAAACCGTGAATAGATTCCCGACTGTAATTCAATTGCCCAATTAATTTTGTTTTTCCTTTCAGACTAATTGGAAATAAGAGTTTAGAAGCAAGCAAAAAGCCAGGCTCTTCATTATTAGGAGAAACTACCGTACCTTGTTTACTTACCAAGCGCTCTGTAGGCGAAAAGCTTTGGAAGTTTAGATGGAAGAATCGAGGAGATTCAATGTTCTGCGCTTTCAAGACATGACACCACACGCATAAAAAACCAATTAGACAAATGTTGCTTGAGAGCTTCTGGAACTTCATTAAACTTGTATTGATTAAAAACCGAAAAACAAATGGACAAAAACATCAAGTTGGTTATTTATGATTTTGGGAGGTTGTTTGCAAGTGACATTACGGAAATGTTACGCAAGTTTGGAGCCAATTGTTCCTAATTCAAGTTTTGAAGTAAGAATTTAAAGTCTTTTACGTTTTTATAAGGAACTTGTCTAACATTAAAAGCATGTTTAGGTTTTGCTTAGGCCCAACCTAAACATGCTCTAAAAATCAATACATTAAGCCTTTTTATTGCTTTCCAATAATTTTGAAGGACTGGTTCCAAAACGCTTTTGGAAGTTTCTGGAAAAGTGACCACCCGAACGATAACCTACCTCATACATGACTTCCGCTACCGTAGATTTAATGCCTAACTCTAGCAATTTGCGGGCTTCCTGTAAACGAAGCTCATTAATAAATTGTAGTGGACTTAACCCAGTAGCTGTTTTTAATTTACGTGCCAAACTACGTTGGCTCAATGACAATGCCTCTGCCAAATCTGCCACTCCATAATTGCTATTCGCTAAATGCTTCAACGCATGCACTTTTGCTTTTTCTAATAGCTCTTGATCAGGTGTAATGGCTTCTTGATTTGCAGCAAAACTTTGTAATTCGGCCAACCATTTTTTGCGTTCCAAACTAAAGTGGATGAGGTTTTTAATTCGAATCCGTAACTCATTTGGATGAAAAGGCTTCAACATGTATTCGTTCACCCCAATGGCTAATGCTCTCAGCTTATCTTCCATATCTGCTCTTGCAGTCAGCATGATGGTCGGCAAAAAACGAGTCTGTGGTTCCGTTTTTAGTTGTTCTAACAATTGATATCCATCCATTCTTGGCATCATTAAATCAGATAATACCAAATCTACTTGCTGTTTGGCTAATGTTTCTAGGGCATGTACGCCGTCGTACGCTTCAAAAATAATGTAGTGCTCTTCTAAGCATTTTTTCAAAAACTGCCGCATTTGCTCATGATCATCCACAATTAAAAGTGTTGGCTTAAAAGACAGGTTAGGGATTTCTTGTATTTCGTGATCAATACTCGAATAGGGATAGCCCAACGGCTCTGCATTAGAAATGGAGGTCTCTAAGTATTTATCATCTGCAAATTCTAATGGTAATGTCACTTGAAATGTAGTTCTCTTACCTAACTCGCTTTCAACAGAAACCTCTCCTTTCATTAAGGCAATCAACTCTTTTACCAATGCTAAGCCAATACCAGTGCCTCCTTCTGTAGGTGTATCTGCCTGTTCCGATTGATAAAACCGGTCAAAAATGTGAGGTAAATCATTTGGGTGGATTCCTCTCCCTGTATCAGCTACGGTGATCAGCATCATTGGCTGATTATCCCGTTTTACCTCTTGGATACGCACAAACACTTCTCCCTCCTCAGGCGTGTACTTGAACGCATTTGATAGTAGGTTGTGTAGTATTTTCTTGAATTTGTTCCGATCAATTAATACGGGATTATGCTCTGGCAATTGAAAGTCCCAATGCAGGGAAATGCTTTTTTGTCGGATGAGGCTCTGATACGTTTCTATGAGCTGGGTAAATAAGGTATACAGTTGAGTCGTTTGCTTTTGTAATGTTAGTTTTCCAGCTTCCAGTTTAGATAAATCCATAATCTCTTCGATCAAGACTAAAAGCTGCTGCGCATTTTGTTCAGTAATATTTAATTCCTCTTTTACCGCTGAAAGACTTAATGGTTGCTCTTGCTCAGCCAAATAATTTAGCTGCCCTAAAATGAGGGTTAAAGGAGTTCGGAGTTCATGAGAGATGTTGGCAAAAAACCGCGATTTGGTTTGATCTAGCGCCTGAAGTCGTTCTGCTTGAGCTTCTACTTTTTGCTTTTCAATGACCAATTCCTCCGTTCGTTCAGCCACCACTTGTTCTAATTTCACCTGATTTTGCTCCAATTGACGTATTCTAAATCGCACAATAGCATACAACACAGCAATCAAACTCGTTATTACCAGTAAAATAAATTTCGGATCTTCATAAAAAGGGCGTAAAGACTTAATCGGTATCTTCAAAATTTGATCACTCCAAATGCCATTACTCGCTCGTCCTTTAATCAACAAGGTATATTCTCCAGCTTTTGGTTTAGTAATGCGCAAGCGATGTTGTTTTTCTAAATTCATCCATACTTCATCTCTTCCTTCTAACTTATAGGCATAATCTAATTGTGTTGGATTACTGAAATCATCCATAGAGAATTCAATATCTAGAAAATCAGCTTCAGGTTTCCATTCCAATTGCCGCTGTTCCAAAAACTGCTGTGTAACCTCTTCAAATGCCTTCTTGTTTTGATCATAGATTGTCAGACTGCTTAACAACACCCGATAAGTAGAAGAGCGCTTTACCAACTCGTCAGGGTAAAATGCATTTACTCCTTGTATGCCACCAAAAAACATCCGACCATCTTTGGCCTTAAAAGAAGCGCTGTGGTTAAACTCATCATCTGTCAGTCCATCACTTTCGAAGAAGCTGGTCACTTCAAACGTATTTTTATTAAAACGCATGAGGCCATTAAAACTACCCAACCAGAGAATGGAGTCATTTTCTGCTTCAATGGCACAAATAAAATCATCGGAGAGTTCATGACTTTGTTTGGTAAATTGTTGAATATCATCAGATTGCGGATCAATTCTCAATAATCCACCACCTCGCGTACCGGCCCACATCCAACCAGCCTGATCACTAAATAAATCCAGCACGTAATCGTGCGTTAACCCATTGGACGTATGGTAATGTTTGATCAATTTTTGTTGTGCTAAATCAACCAAATAGATTCCTTTCTTAGAGGCTAGCCATGCAGTGTCCTGCTTTAAAATGAGATCGCATATTTCAGACAGCTTGGTGGTAGTGGTATCTTGAAACAGAAAGGGCTGCAAGGTTAAATCCACCTCATTTACTTCAAATAACCCAGCTCTGCCCCCAATCCAGAGTTTCCCATTTTCGCCACGCGCAATCGCATAAAAAAAGCGCCATCCGCCTAAGTTATTTCCTGCTCGAAAAAGACGATTTTTGTCATAGTCATAATAATAACAACTGTGCGAATCTGAGGTAAACCAAATTCCTTTTTCTTCAGGCAAAACCCTGTAGTAATTAAATCTGCGACTCCCTTTAAAAGCACGATTTTCACCAAATTGTAAAATCGGATAATCCCATTCGGCAAAGCCACCTGAAGTGTCGAGTCGGTAAATTCCTTGATAAGAATTCATCCAAATAATCCCGTTTTTATCTTCGGCAATACCACGCATACTGGCTGAGGTTCCATTTAATAAAGGCGTATTTTTTAAATAGGTGGTAATGGCATTTTTCTTAATATGTATTGAAATTAATCCATCAGCAGTGCTCACCCAAAGGGTTTGATTGCGATCTACAAAAGCCTCATCTACTGTCGTTAACTCTTCAAACTCAAAAGCAGTGAGTTTATTAAGTTTCTTTTCCCACAAATAAATGCCTGAATGTGTTGTAGAAAACAGGTAATAGGAATGTGTATCAATCGATGCAATTTGATAAACACGTTCTATGCTTTTTAAAGATTTATTTCCTACCTGTTTTACAGCTAAAAGATTGGAATGGTAAAGGGCTTTCGTTTGATAACACGCAATTTGTTGGGGAAAGTTCGGGGGAGTAAATACCGAATCGCGCTCACCTTTTTGTAAAAATCGCTGATTTACCCCCAATATCCGCATATTTCCTTGCTGATCGTTATGCAATCGTCGATACCCCTTCTCGGTATAGTGCCCATACCGCGCAATCACCTCTCCCTTACCATTAATTTTATGAAGTCCACTAGCTCCTAATCCCAACCAAATATGGTTTTGGCGATCTACAATGACATAATGAAACCTTGTCGTACTAAATTTACTTTTCCGATTTGGAAAGCTAAGTGTCGAAAATATTTCTTGGGCTTGTTCCGGTCGATCAGGTGCCATCAAGAAAAGGTGATCTGCATTTGCATAGAGCACTTTATCTTGCCAAAGCTCAATGTGCTTAATGCCGCTAATTTTAGGAGAAGGCAATTGTTCTAACTTCAAGGTATTCAGCGGGAGCTTGTAAATTGATTCTGAAGTTGCAATCCATAACACACCTTCTGGGCTAAGTGCTAAATCTCGGATGATTTTCTTTTCTAAAAACTGTGTAAACTCATAGCCATCAAAACGGTTTAAACCACTGCTAGTAGCAATCCACAAAAAACCTGCTTTATCTTGAATGATTTTATTAATTGAACGATTGGATAGCCCCTCCTTACTGGTGTAGCGCTTCATACTAATGGTATAACCTTCTGCGAATAAGGAGCCATTTCCAAAAAGCAAGAGTAAAATACCAAATAGCATCACTACTTGCTTTGACAAAAAAAGTCTAATGATTTTCAAAATATCCATTCTAAATACGATCCACCCAAATTCTAATACGAAACTACTAAGATTTTATAGCTTGTAATATTACGCAGTATGACTTCCGTCATTTTGGCAGTCTTAAAAACAACAAACAAACTATTTTAAGACATATTGTCTTTATAAAATCCTATAAAAACCACCAAATAAGACAGTTTGTCTTGGTTTAATTCAATTCCTATTCTTGGTGTTCGATTTGATGTGTATCCCATAGTCGCTTCGATCAAAGATAATGAATTTACTTAGAGGCTCTTTGATTTTTTTGTTTAGCACTAAAACTGAATTGATTAGCATCAAGATAAGGCGCTTTTGACTGGTTCCCTGCTGAGACGAATAGTAGTCATCTATTCAAGGAGAAAGTAACCCAATAGGCGTGCAAATCGGTCAGTTTTACCCAAAAGAAAAAGTTCAAACAGCTTCTTAAGTAACGATGGAAAAATAAGTTGCGCATTTATACTGGATTATTTTAGCGTTAATCTAGGGAAAAAACGCTAAGGTAAGATTCTTTAACCATGAGTAGCTTCAAAAGAAGCAGCAGAGCAACCCCAGTAAAAATGGAGCTGCCACTTTTTTATCGTTACTAAATTCGTGTAACTATTTGATTCGCGACTTCTCCACATGATAAGTAGTCAAAGACATAAACTATACCACTATGAATTTCGATAAGTACACCATTAAATCGCAGGAGGCTTTGCAAAAAGCTACTGAAATTGCCAAATCAAATCAGCAACAGATTGTTGAGACTGGGCACCTTTTGAAAGCTATTTTGGCGCAGGATGAAAACCTGAGCTCCTTCGTAATGAAGAAATTGAATATTAACAGAAACCACTTTGAAACCAAGCTCAATGAAATTGTAGATCGCTACGGAAAATCCAATGCACAAAGTCCTTATTTGGCAAACGACTCTGCAAAAGCGCTACAAAAAGCAGAGGATTTCATGCGCTCATTCAAGGATGAATTTGTGGCTGTTGAACACATCTTACTTGGTATATTAGAAGGCAATGATGCGGTAGCTCGATTAATGAAAGATGTAGGTTTTAGCACAGACCACCTGAAAGCCGCTATTCTGGAATTACGTGGAGGAAGAAATGTCAATGATCCGAATGCCGAAGCCAAATACCGTTCGCTAGAGCGTTATTCCATCAATTTAAACGAATTGGCACGCCAAGGCAAGCTTGATCCCATCATTGGTCGAGATGAGGAAATCCGAAGGGTCTTACAAATTATTTCTCGCAGGACGAAAAATAACCCTATGCTTGTTGGTACACCAGGTGTTGGTAAAACGGCGCTTGTAGAAGGCTTAGCCCAACGTATTGTCAGTGGCGATATCCCTGAAAACTTAAAGGAAGTAGAGATTGTATCCTTAGATATGGGTTTGCTCATTGCAGGGGCGAAGTACAAAGGAGAGTTTGAAGAACGCCTAAAGGCGGTTATTAAAGAAGTAAAAGATTCAGATGGACAAATTGTGCTCTTCATTGATGAAATTCATACCTTGATTGGAGCAGGAGCAGGAGGAGATAGTGCCATGGATGCTGCCAACCTCTTAAAACCAGCTCTAGCGAGAGGAGAGTTGCGCGCCATTGGAGCAACAACTTTAAAAGAGTATCAAAAATACATTGAAAAAGATAAAGCCCTCGAACGGCGATTCCAAACCGTAATGGTTGATGAGCCTACTGTGCCCGATGCCATTTCCATTCTTCGAGGCATTAAAGAAAAGTATGAAGTGCATCATGGCGTACGCATTAAGGATGATGCCATTATTGCAGCAGTAGAGCTTTCGCACCGATACATTTCTGAACGGCAATTGCCCGACAAAGCCATCGACTTAATGGATGAAGCTGCAGCTCGCATGCGCGTCCAAATTGATTCCATGCCAGAAGAATTGGATGAAATTCTCCGAAAAATCATGCAATTAGAGATTGAACGAGAAGCGATTCGTCGGGAAAGTGATGTAGAAAAAGAGGCAGGACTCTCTAAAGAATTGGCCGAGTTGAATGACCTCAAACAAACGCTCATGGCCAAATGGAAATCGGAGAAGGAGATCATTGAAAATATTCAGAAAACCAAAGAACTGATCGATCAGTCTAAAGTGGATGCCGAGCGTGCAGAGCGTGAAGGAGATTTTGGAAAGGTTGCCGAACTCCGCTATGGTGTCATTAAAACGGCGGAAGATAAGTTGCAACAGCTCCAAAAAGAATGGGCCGAGCAAGTGGGTGAAGGTGGCATGCTGAAAGAGGAAGTAACTTCTGAAGATATTGCCGAGATTGTAGCAAAATGGACGGGTATTCCTGTGCAAAAAATGCTGCAAAGTGATCGGGAAAAGTTGCTCTACTTAGAAGCAGAACTTGGCAGACGAGTAGCTGGTCAGGATGAGGCGATTCGAGCTGTATCGGATGCGGTACGTAGGAGCCGGGCTGGTTTGCAAGATCCTAAACGCCCAATTGGTTCGTTCCTATTTTTGGGTACTACTGGTGTGGGTAAAACAGAGTTAGCAAAATCACTCGCTTCCTTCTTATTCAATGATGACCAAGCCATGATTCGTATCGACATGTCTGAATATCAAGAAAAGCACACGGTCAGTCGATTAATTGGAGCGCCTCCAGGATATGTTGGTTACGATGAAGGTGGGCAACTAACAGAAGCGGTTCGCAAAAAGCCCTATTCTGTCGTTTTACTCGATGAGATTGAGAAAGCACACCCTGATGTATTTAACATTTTACTTCAAGTGTTAGATGATGGAAGGCTGACTGATAATAAAGGGCGTGTGGCTAATTTCAAAAATACCATCATCATCATGACTTCTAATATTGGTTCACATTTAATTATGGAGAACTTTAGTAAGCTCGATGCTGAAAATGAAGACATGATCATAGAACAAACTCGACATCAAGTATTTGAATTGCTCAAACAAAGTGTGCGCCCTGAGTTCTTGAATCGAATTGACGAATTGATTATGTTCAAGCCACTTGGCAAAGCGGAGATTCGGAAGATTGTTTCCATTCAATTTGGTCACATTCAAGAGATTTTACGGGGCAATGGAGTTGAACTTGATGCGACCACTGAGGTGTTAGACCATCTAGGTGAGTTGGGCTTTGATCCTCAATTTGGTGCAAGACCGCTTAAGCGAGTACTCCAACGTGAAATCTTGAATGAACTTTCAAAAGAAATTCTGAAAAATAACATCACCAAAGACTCCGTTGTGGGCATTGAGCTAGATGAAAATCGGCAAATTCGATTTTATAATGTTGATAATGTGCAAATCGGGTAAACCCTGAGTTGTGATTTTAAAGGAACGAGGCTGTCTCAGAAGTTGAGATAGCCTCTTTTTTAGGATGGCAATTACCAAGATTAATCTAAGAGCAGATTCAGCTCTCCACACCATGATGTAATAGCTACTTTTGCTTTTTTATTTACAACCTGCAATCGGTTGCACCGTTTCCTAGCTCTTTCTTTTGAAAAGAATCTTACATCATCATATTATTGATGTAACTTTACCCCAATTAGGCCCGTTAATGAGTGTAAATAGTAAAGAAACCACTACTTCACTCATAAAATAACTCATCACTTTAGCGAGATTACACAAAAACATCATAGGAATAGTTTACACATTATACTATTACAGATTATAGCTGAGCAAACTATTGCCACATTGCTTATTCTTAAGCTGTAAAAAAGTCTATAGTCCACCTGTATGTTTTAGTAAAAAATTGGATATTTACAAACCATTCCAACCAAACATTTAGATAACTAACGATCATTGTTCAGCTCATACTAGTACATGTAGTTTTCAATTAGCGGTGCAATTCATTTTTTATAATTAAGGTTTATCATGAAGTCTTTCTTGTTTGGGTTTTTAGGTGTTTTTTTCGTTTTTACTATTCAAGGTCAACCAGATACAGAATCAGCGGGAGCAGGATCATCAACCACTCCAGGGAGTGTAGCTTGGTCAAATCCAGGTAATATCACCGCCAGTGACAATAGTTATGCCTCGGCAACCAATGGCACTACAGAAACCATTGTCGCAAATAATTTTGGTTTCAATATTCCTTCCAGTACAACCATTGATGGCATCGAAGTAAATATTGAGCGCTATGCGCGTGCCTCTAACAACATATCGCAGGGAACTTGGCAAACCTTTCTTCAACCCGATTACATTTCTGGAGCAGATGCATACAATACGATTACACACAATAATGTAGCTGTTGATGCTGGCTCTAACCGTTTATTATTAGTCGTTATTGGTATTGAAAATGTAGATAATGATGATAATGGAGGCGCTGGGTTTGCCACAGAAGTTGATCCTGTTACTGTAACTTATAATGGTCAGGCAATGACACAAATTGCCAATCCTACTTTGGCGAGTAGCACCACGCGAAATTGGATTGGTATGTTTTATTTATTGGATGCAGATTTACCTGCTGGTGCTGCAACGGCAAACTTGGTGATTACCAAAACACGAGGAGTAACCAGTACAGTTGATGATCCAGATGAGTACGTAGAAATGGTTTCGGTAAATACCTTTGCCAATGTTAACCAAACCTTTCCATTTACTGCTGTCTCTACTACTGCTACAGGAGTAAATACCATCACCGCAGCTGGAGCACTTGATGTTACTATTGGCGATATGCTCGTTACGGGTGCAACTGGAAATAGTAGTGGTAACCCATTCACTGCTACTGGTGCAGGATATACCGTTCAAACTAATGTTTGTAACAGCAACACCAACCCAGGCGGTACAGGTGCTTGCATGTCTGTAGGGACGCGTGCCATTACGACCACAGGCGTTGCAGATATCACACCAACGGCTTCAACTGGTGGAGGAAACCATGGCCGTACTGCCTTAATAGGAGTTGTATTACAAGGTGCTCGTGTATTTGATAATGCTGTTCAAATTGTGCGAAGAGGCTCAATTACAGGTAGCGACCTTGGACTTGGCTCAGGTTCAATCGGAGTTTCTTGGCCCGAAACCGATGCGACCACCACCTATGGCAGTCCTACGGAACAATGGGGTGCTGCTTGGGCTTATTTTGATATCAATGATCCCGACTTTGGTATCTCCTTCCAAGCGGATGCAAACAACTCCACAGCATTTATAGATCATATCTCCATTACGGTTTATTATACCGCTACATTACCCATCAACTTACTCCACTTCGATGTGGGTTACCTCAAACAAAAAGTCAAATGCACGGCAACCGTGTATATTGATGACGAGCATAATTATACCGTAGTCACTGAGCGCTCCGATGATGGAGCACAGTTCCATCCCATCAATTCAACGGATTTTAATTTAGGCCAACCAAGCATGCACACCTTTGAGGTGATTGATCCAGAGCCATTCACGGGTTTATCTTATTACCGCTTAAAGTTAATCGATCACTTTGAAGGTACTTTTCACTATTCCAAAGCTAAAGCTGTTTTTGCTGGCGAAGGATTGATTAGCAACTGGAAGCTGTACCCCAACCCTGCTAAAGATGTCATCGTCGTAGAAATTCCGAATACAGCTGATCAAGTGCAATTTCAATTGTATACTGCTACAGGAAAGGTCGTTCCTTTTTCGGCTACAGAACAGGGAAAAGGGCGTTTTGTCATTACGCCAACATTTGGGGCTACTTGGCAAAATGGAGTCTACATCTTACAAGCTGATGTATATGATCGACGGCTGAAAGGGCGTTTTGTGGTGAGGCAATAAGAAAACTGCTTTTTCATAAAAGGGGCTTATTCTTGATGGAATACGCCCCTTTTTATCGTTCATCTAAGCATATTCCCTTTTGCATATGCTACCAACAGGGAAATAAGCTAATCGCTTAATTAATAGCCACATAATTTACATTAGCGACTAAGTCTTCTGAATCAGAAAGTGTTAAGTCTTCAAATGCGAATGTTTGACCACCTGGAAATACCCAGCCATAGGCACCGCTTAATCCATTGAGTATTTCAGTTTCATACCCTTGTAACATTCCCGCTAATCTATCTCTGGCACTAGAACGTATTCTCGTACAAATGCTTGCGAACTGCTCTTTCTCTGGTGTAGAAGAATTATCTACCAGACCTGGTCCTTCTAGCGTTACTTGTAATTTTCCATAACTATCAACACCTAACGCAAAAATGCGTGTATCTGTAAAATTGGCAAAATACCCCTTTGCATATAAAACAGGGAGTATGACTTCAAACCTACCTTCAATATCTGCATATATTTTGGCCGTCGTTTTTACAGTAATTTGGTTGCCCTTTACATACACATCTGACTGAACTGAGTACGTTACCTCTATTTTACTCGTTAATGTAACTCCCCCTATCACAGTAGCCTCACACCCTACGCTAGCTTGGGCTTTCGCTGTGGGTGGCTGAAAAGAATAAGAAAGCCAGTGATCTCCTTGGTTTATTTTTTTAAATACGGGAGGTGGTTGATCATAAGGTTCTTGAAGTTTAAAGGTGTAAAGCGAACCCAGACCACACTTACATTCCGTGGTAGCATATGGCGAGACATATAACCTTGGTAAAGCCTTAGAAAAAATATTATATAAAAAATCAAAAAAAAGCTCTTTCCTAATCGATACTGCACCTGCATATTGGCTCAGTTGATTACTATCCACCCAATTCCAAGTAAAAGGCACAGCAGGAGGCATCTGATGTTTATAGCCCATCACTAAATAGTTGAGCGTATAAGCGGCTTGCTCATTGGTATCTGTTTGACCATTTGCATCTTTATAGGATGAAATTTCAAAGTTCAAATCTGTGGGAATAAAGGTAGGCTTCGGGAGTGTGATAGCAGGTTTCGCAACAGCACCACTTCCCAAAGCTCCACCACCTGACTTTTCTATAGAGGTTCGTAAACTCTCAATATAGGGCATCAAATGGCTCCCACACATGTAATTCTTTAAACCGTTAATCGTGGGGGAGTTCGGTAATGAAGATAAATAGGAATTGTTCAAATCTAGGAATAGCTGTTTTAAGCTGAACATATCGGACCCTAAATTTTTAATTTCCTTTTGGGTGGCAGGAGGTAATTTATTAATATCCAAATGCCCATCTTGTAAATTCAAGTTCACATCGTATGAAAATACCCAAGGTTCAGTATCATCTGATTGATCAAAAACTTTCCAAGCATAATGATTTCCCCTCCCTGCCTGTAGATTGACGATTCGAAAACTTTCGAACACCATGTTATAGGTAACGTGTGCTCCAGCTCCTTGTTCATTGAACTTAATTATAGCAGGAGAATTCGTTGGAGAAGAACCTCTAGGAATTCCCAGTTTTGCTTGAAAGCCAAACCAAAAGTTTTTGTCATACATCGTTTGTTGGTCTTTCTTATCATCTTCTCCTACACTAAACGGATCAAATCCCAATTGTTTTTTGACATCTTCATAGTCGGTTAGAACGGGGGTTAAGCCTTGACTTCCACCGGCCATCCATACTTGGGTAAAAGGAGTTTGGATATTAGCATGAACCCACTCTTTCAGATGGCTGTTTAAAGAGGTCTGCGTAACCGCTACCACCATGTCGTAGCCATACTTAGGATTAGATAAGTTAGATTTACTTGCACTCATGTTGATTTTAGTTTTAGGTAAAAAAAGATTGACTGCTCACTACTCAATGTCTTTATAATTCACATTAGAAACCAAGTCTTGCGAATCAGAGAATGCCACATCTTTAAATGCAAATGTTTGACCACCTGGAAATACCCAACCGTAAGCACTATTTAATCCGTCGAATATTTCACCCTCATATCCTTTTACCATATCCGCTAATCTGGTTCTTACGCTCTCATTCATATTGGAACAAATGTGTTCAAACTGCTCATGATCGGGTTTAGAAGAATCATCTACTAATCCTACGCCTCCATGTGTTACTGACAACTTCCCCTGACTATCAGTACTTAAAGTAAAAGTTCGCGTATCGGTAAAATTGGCAAAATCACCCGAAACCTCTACACCCCAATAATGCGAGCCCTTAGTATCTGAACTTTTCATATCGCCATATATTTTACTCGTAGTTTTTACAGTTATTTGATTTCCCTTTAGGTATACATCTGACTGAACGGAATAAGCTACTGAAATTTTGCTTTTTAATTGAGTGCCATCACTGCATGTAGCCTGAGCTGAATCGTTACATCCTGGAGGGTTAAAAGAATACGTAAGCAAATGATCGCCTTGGTTGATTTTTTGAAATTCCTGAGGAGACGGATTAGAGGGTACTTTCAGATTAAACTCATAGGTAGCACCTTCACTACATGTACAGGCTGTTTGAGCTTGTGGAACTGCATATAAGTTGGACAAAGCTTTAGAAAAAATGTTATACAAAAAATCAACGAAAACCTCTTTTCTAATCGCTACTGTACCTGAGTATTGATTCAATTGATCACTATCTACCCAATTCCAAGTAAAAGGCACCGCAGGAGGCATCTGATGCTTATAGCCCATCACTAAATAGTTGAGCGTATAAGCGGCTTGCTCATTGGTATCTGTTTGACCATTTGCATCTTTATAGGATGAAATTTCAAAGTTCAAATCTGTGGGAATAAAGGTAGCTGTTGGGAGTTTGATGGAAGATTGCGCAACAGCACTACTTCCCAAAGTTCCACCTCCTGATTTTTCTATAGATGCTCGCAAGCTTTCAATATAAGGCATCAAGTGCCCACCACACATGTAATTGTTCAAATTTTTAATGGTGGGAGATTTAGGTAATGAGGACAGGTATGCATTGTTCAGATCAAGAAATAACTGTTTTAAACTAAACATATCAGGCCCTAAGTTTTTGATTTCTTTTTGAGTGGACGGAGGTAGTTTATTAACATCCAAAGTAGCATCTCGTAAATCTAAATCCACATCAAATTTAAACACCCATGGCATAGACTCGGTTGATTGGTCAAAAACCGCCCATTTAGATTGTGCCGCTGATCTACCCATCTTTAAGTTGACTATTTTAAAGCTTTTGAATAACATGTTATAGGTGACATGCGACCCAACCCCTTGTTCATTAAACTGCACTATAGGAGGTATATCTGCTGAAGAGATGTGCGCCCCTGTAGGTGTACCCAATTCCGCTTGGAAACCAAACCAAAAGTATTTGTCAAACATCGTTTTAATATCCGCCGTATCATTTTCCCCAACACAAAAAGGGTCAAGTCCTCCCAATAATTGTTTCACCTCTTCATAATCTTTTTGGACGGGGTTCAATGAACTTGAATCCATCATCCATACTTGCGTAAAGGATGTTGTGCTATTACCTTCAACCCATGCTTTCAGATGACTGTTTAAGGCTTGTTGTGTAACGGATACCACCATATCATAGCCATACTTGGTACCAGATAGGTTAGATTGGTTTACACTCATATTGATTTTAATTTTATATTAAAAAAACTCATGATTATAACAGCTCAGGCTAAGAATGGAGAAGTGGTTTAAAATCAGCGGTAAATCGCTATTTTAAACCACTTCAACCACCATTAGGCAAGTTCAACAATAGATTCTGCAATATTTAACGTGCCATCTATACCTACAACGGCCACCGTAGCCACACCAGCAATAGCTACAGCTTGTGGCTGCTTTGCCACTTTAGCTATCTGTACTACTAGTTTCCCTATCTTTCCAAGGTTATCACATAGTTGAGCCACGCTATCCATTACAGCTATACTATGATCTTTAGAAGCCTCATCCTGCGCCAATTCATACAAGTGATAGCATACGGGTATTGAAGCAAGGCCGCCTAATATGGCATCAAAGATCACTCCAGCGAACTTACCTTCCGCCTTAATAGCCGCAGAGTTTGAAGACCCATGGGCAAGTGCAAAAGTCCCTCCTGTAAAAGCTACTTTAGCAGTAATTTTACAACCTGTAAATACCGTATTCGCGGTAGATACCGCTTCATTTTTAATCGGTAATGGTTGCGCAAATAAACGAGCCGCACCACTACTTGCAGCACCTACTAAACCACAAACGCCTTCTGTTATTTCTAAGATGAAATTAGGGTCTTCTTGATTCGCAACTACATTAATTGTATAAATTCCTGCACCCAACAGGGTAGCCGCTCCCCCCAAAATATGGCCTGCTGCTAAAATGCCTTTTTGTGCAGGTGCTGATAGGTGAATCAACTTAAAAGAATTCGACAAGTCTTTATCAAAACTGACATTAAAGGCTTGATCTAAGGCTTGTGGGCTTGAGGCATCAATTATTTTTTGGCTAAATCCATCACTACTTGAAAAAGGAGCAGAACCTGTAGCTATTTTGTAATAAATAGTAGCAGGTATAGCACCTATCAAACAAAATATATCTAATAAACAAAACTCTATCTCCACGCCAAAGTCTTTTAATAGCTCATTCAATATTGGAAAGCTAATGGTTGCTGTTAAGACTTGCTTTGACCAGTCTACCAATAAGACAAAGATGTCAATAGCTGTATCTATGAGATTTTCTGCTGAATCTAAAAGGGCATCAGCTAAAATAGCAAGCAGTTTTTTGATGACATCTGCCAAAGACATGGAGGTTATTACTGTACTGGAAGAAAAGAACTCTTCTTGCACCCGCTTAAAAGCACTATTAATGATGTTGCCTTCTTGTTGAAAAGCATTCACCAGTGTACCCATCAGACTTTGTACTTGATCTCCTTGTGGAACAGCACTTGTATTAGGCATTTCTATATGTACAATGTGATCCAATACATAGTTAAACACATGCATAGCAGGTGCGGAAAACACATCTGTTACCTTGCTGATGGTACTTACTACATAACCTAAATCATTACCACTATTGGGAACCTGCCCTGTCCAAGTGTCTGGTGCGGTACTACCTGCCCAATTATCAATAACACTTTTGAGACTTTGGATATCTTGGTCAAAAGTTTGTTTGAAATTCGTCAGATCATCCACCACTAATTGCATATTAAGCAGCAAAATGTTTTTAAAAACATCTTTGGTTCGCACAAAGTCTTTCCACTCAAAAAGATACTTAATGAAGTCAATTACATCTTTAATAAAGGTTTTAATCGCTTTTAAAATGACCTCTATGGCCTTTGCTACTGCAGCAAGCGTATGCAGAAGAAAGCGGTATGCTTTTCCTGCAATTTCTATAATCATATGCCAAACTCCTTCTATAGAGGCAATGAGCGCATGGTAAGCCCCTTCAAAAACATTGCCCAACCAGCCAAAAACATCTCCAGCAAATGCATCTATTGCATTTGAAAAATCGAACACCCCACCTTGTGCGACAAACTGACTGGGAAACATCGTGGCAGAAGCAACATCTCCCATCACGCCACTTACCTGAAATACATTGGCTGCAGGCACGGCTTTCCAAGCAGCTGCATCTGGTTGTTTAAAAAAGCTAGCAGAACCATCAGGGTTCAGTTTAGGCACAATATTGCTAAACATAGCTCCTAAAGCACTCGTTACCGCACTTTTATCATTATACGAAACACCTGCGGAAACAAGAGGTTTAGGAGGTATATTGACATTACTATATTGAATTTGTGCATTTTCAAGTGCCTCTACCGTAGTCAATTGACTAAACTTTTTCCTGCCGTTTGCCATGGGGTCAATCGAGCCTGATAAACCCGCTACTTTAAGGTTTGTTCCTGCTGTTGTTCCTTTCAACTTTTCAATTACCGTTACGCCACCTGTATGATTCGTCTGTACAGTAATGGGGTTCTCATCCAATACATACGGAACATTGTTAATTAAAACTTGGCACCTATGCACAGCGGAGATAGAAACTGACTCCTGACCTTTGGGTTGGTTTTGATCATCAGTGACTTGTATACGCGTATTGTAGGAGTCGAAAGAAATTGTTGAGCCAGCTGGTAAAACAATATCGTGATTCGTCCATATGGTAGAAGAGGGATTTTGGGTAGATAATACGATTTGTCCATCTCCCATATTAGCCACAAAACTACTTCCATCATCTGTTTTGTTTACGTAGGTAGTAACTTGTTCAACCCCTTTCAAAATTGGAATAGGCGTACTCCACGAAGAGGGATTAGTCACACTACTGATATCGCACGTTGTATAAAAGATTTCACCTGCTCCATTCAGTCCCCATACAATGTACTTCTGTCCACTTCTATGTGCATAAAGGTTAGTAACATTTTGAAAAACTTCATTTTGAAAGACTGTAGCTGCCGAACTTTCATTTTGTTGCTGATCTGCGGCAAAATAATATAAGTTCTGATTACCAGCCAAAAACAAGGCGGTATACCCACTACTGTCATACGCTACATCCAGAGCCGTTGCACCTGAAGGAACTTGCAAGCGAGTGACAGAAGGCGCACTATTAGGCCCCCAATAGTTGTAGGTTGGTACATACAAAAGTTCTTGCTCACTGCTAATTTCACCTAAGGTATACATCCCCGAAACTTCATCTTGCCCTTTTCTGCCTATGCAGCTTTTTACTTGCGGCGACAAGTCGCTGCCTTGAGCCATTGAATTCCAATAGTTTTTCCCTAGCGATTTATTTGGATCAATATAATACCGATGGAGATAATAAGACCACTCTGTATCTACCACAATGTATTCCCTGCTATCTACAGGATCACTGGTTATAAAAATATTTTGAATATTGAGTTGGGAAGTAGGATGCTCCGAATCATCATACTGCACCATTTGCCAATGCATGGACATAAAACTTTCACTAGACGGTGAATTTCCTAAAGAAACCAACAGGTTATCTGACCCACCAACCGTTACTGCAACCGCTACATCAATCAGGTGGTTATTGGGGTTTTGAGATACCGCAAATGTTTTTACTGTCCCATGTACTGGCATGTTATTGCTGAGGTTAAACTTCTCCCAACCCGTCCCAATAACGCCTGACTTCTGACCTAAAAGGTAAAAAATATTATCTGTTCCGATAGAAAAGAGTAAGGTATGCCCATCGGGTGTCTGTAAAGCGGCCAGCTTTTTTTGTGCTGAAATCACTTCTGCTTGTTGATAGTTAGTCATCAACTCGGTAGAGGACGAAATTTTCATAGCAGTATAAGTTTAATGAATAGTTTGGTGATAAGTTAAGCGCCAACTGAACCGTAATAGGAGCTCAACTACATTTGTATTAAAAATTACGGTGAGTACAACTTGACAATGATGGTGGACTAACTAAAGGAGGACATCGTCAAAAGATGCCATTCGTTTTGACTGATTTTATTTCTTTTTTTAATGGTAATTTTAGTAGGAGTGACCATGCCCAATATTCCTAGAGGTGTTGAATTGTCCCATCTTGATTTGAGTATTTTAAACTTTTGCTTTTTAGAATAACCTCTGCAATTTGGATTACAACTATAGTATGATCCTGTTCGAGTTATTGTTAATGGATACTTGTGCTGCCTACTCAAGTATTCCGTTGAAGCAAATGGATTTTCGGCATTGATTGGGGAAACATTCGATAACATTAAACTACATACTATTAGAGTAAAGACCCATATGAAATAAGCCAGTGAATATGAATGCATTACGTTGTTGTTTAGGTGCTTTTAAAATAAATTCTTTTTAATAACTGAATTTAACTCATTAAAGTCAAGAGTTTTTTACAAAAGCTTTTCTATTAAATCACCCTTTCACGATGGTAATAGACAGGTATGCAAAACATGGTGGGGATTAAAATAGGTGACCCAAGTGATAGCGTAGACTCCTTAAAAAGAACCCTCTCGAATAGATCAAGAATTCGAGAGGGTTTAATTTCTTCATGATTAAGAGACTGTTTGAACTTTCTCTTTCAGCTAAATAAAAAATTCAAATAGTCTCTAAGTCATTATTTCTCTACACTGGTAGGCTTACCAATCGTTACTTTACTATCACCATATATCGTAATGGTACTTTTGATGAAGTCTTCCTCATTGGCTTTGTAGATGTTGTCCACATATTTCTGAGGATTTCGATCGATGTAAGGGAACCAGGTACTCTGTACTTGAATCATCAGTTTATGCCCTTTTTTGAAGGTGTGTAAGATGTCCTGCAAAGGAAATAAAATCGTTTCCTTTTTGTTTGGTGTAAATGGTTCTGGCTTTTCAAAGCTATTGCGGAAACGCCCTCGGAATACTTCGGCACGGACAAGTTGCTGATAACCTGCCATGCGCACATGCTTTGGTGTAGCTATAGTATTTTCTTCATCAGCAGGATATACATCAATCAATTTCACAATAAAATCAGCATCGGTAGTTGAGATCGAGGCATTGAGTTCCACCTGAATTTCTCCACCTACCAGCATGTCTTCAGTTAATTCATGGGTGGAGAAAGTCAATACATCTGGTCGGTATGAGGCATGACGTTGGTCGTCAGTCATGTATGCTCTTGGTGTAAAGGGTACACGGGTAATTTCTGAGCGATAAGGTACGGGTTTAGCAGGATCGCTAATGTATTGAAACTCCCAAGCCTCATTGGTTTCGCCATTCATGAACAACTGACCATTTTGCCCAAAAGTAAGCGCTAGTGGTTTAATCTTTTCTGAAGGCCACGTATCATATTTTGCCCATTTTTTGATTCCTGTATCAAATAAATAAGCATCAGGTAAAGTCATTTCTCCTTCGCCTTTTAGGTAATGGGTAAAGAATGGGTATTCGATATTCTTCTGATACCAAGTAGAAATGCTATCCCCAAAATAAATGTGATTGACAGCCTGATAGCCCCGTTCCCTCGCCCAATCCCCATGACTCCAAGGCCCCATGACAATGCGATTTTGCGACTTGGGATTCTCTTTTTCAATTGTTTTATAAATGTTCAATGGCCCGTATAAATCTTCCGCATCAAACCAACCGCCCACCGTCAATACGGCATGATCAATGCCTTTCAAATGAGGAAGGATGTTTCTTGCTTGCCAAAACTCGTCATAATTTGGATGCTCTACGACTTGCTGCCAGAAAAAGTTATCGGAGAAAAAATCTTCTGTCATGTTCTTCAATGGCCCTTTTTCCAAGAAAAACTCATATGCATCTTTGGTATTTCCACTTGTCTTCAACTTATCCCATTTCTTACTATACCAACTCTCTTTCGTAGGCCCGCCCGTTTGATGCCCAAACACGGGATAGGCAAAGGTATAACTTTCCAAAAATGCGCCCATGTGGTGAAAATCATCAAAAAAGAAATCGGCAATGGGTGCTTGTGGTGAAGAAGCGACTAAGGCAGGGTGCGCGTCAGGTAAGGCAGAAGCCGTATAATGCCCAGGGTACGAAATGCCCCATTGCCCCACTCTGCCATTGTGATTTTTGACATTTTTCAGCAGCCATTCAATCGTATCGTAAGTATCTGAACTTTCATCAATAGCTTTCTTCTTTTTAGGATTATTCCCTTTAATGTTGGGACGCATATTATCGTAAGTACCTTCCGACATCCAACGTCCGCGGACATCCTGATACACAAAAATATAGCCATCGCGCATTAAGAAGGAAGAAGGCCCAAGGCGCTTTTTAAATTCGTTAGCACCGTAAGGTCTTACGCTGTAAGGAGTACGCTGCATCAAAAAAGGGTAGCTTTTCGACTGATCTTTAGGAGCATAAACCGCCGTAAATAGTTTCACCCCATCCCGCATGGGAATTTGGTATTCGAACTTGTCATAGTTAGCAATGATGTAAGCAGAATCTGTCAACACTTGTGCAATCACGCCCGAAGATGACAGGAATAAAAAGCTAAGTAGCAAAAGATATCGTATCATGAGTAAATGAGTAAGGGTTTAGCCTTGGTTAGTGCTAAGCCTAATGTTGTAGAAATTATGTGGCGCAAAAGAAAGAAAGTTTGTACTAGTACACTAGTACTAATACACGAAGTGAGTTTTGGGAGGATTGAGTGGTAACTCATAAACCATACATGATAAACGATAAGAAGATAAAAATTAACTATTTTCTGCTATTTTCTGAATCTCGTCTGCTGTAAGCCCTGTTAATTGCATAATTTGTTCTAAAGGGAATTGTGCTCGAAGCATATTCATCGCAACTAACTCAATTCCTTCTGAACTTCCTTCTATCTTTCCTTCCGTTCTTCCTTCTTCAAAAGCGGTATCGAGTGAATTTTTCAAATCACGATAATACTTCAAACTATCTTCGTAAGCGTTTAATTGATCAGGTGTGAATTTGGCTACTTCAGCAGTTTCAAATAATTTTTTAAAAACCCTTTCCCTAAGTTGATCTGGAATGCGATCTAACCGATTCAGGTTGCGCAATACATAGAGCCATTTCTCAAAACGGGAATTCAATTCATCTAGCGATTTATTGAATTTTGGCATTTCTAAATAAATAAAAGTCAGTTTATCGTAAAATACTTTACATGTTTCTATATCGGTAAGCTTGATATCATAGCGATATTTATGAGGTTGTTCTTTATCTTCTTCAAATATAAAGTCTAGGATAGCTACTGTATAAACTGCTTTTAACTCATAATTCCATTCGCTACCCCTTGTTGCTTGCTCTCTTATCGGAAAAGTTGAATAATAAATTGTTCTATCTTTGAAAAAACGTTGCTTTGTTTTTTGTAACTCTACAATAAATTTCTCTCCGCGTTCATTTTCACAATACAGATCAAAGATGGCTTTTCGATCTAGTTCCGTAGAACTCAACTGTTCATTACGGATATAATTTATCTCTCGGATTTCTCCTTGCTCTTCTTTTAATAACTCATTAAGAAAATCTAATAACAAATCTTTATTAGGCTCTTCTCCGAAGAGCTTTTTAAAACCGTAGTCAGTAAAAGGATTAATGTACTTTTCTACAAATTGAGCCATAAGATAGATGATTTGATAGTTACAAAAATACAAATTAGTTAGGAGTTTTTCCTATTTGTAACTACCCCAATTTCCACTCCTGAATCTTATCCGCAATTTTCCGATCATTCGCTAAACGAGGCACTTTGTTTTGCCCACCTAATTTACCAATAGACTTCATGTATTGCTGAAAAGCATCCGTTTGTAACGGAGTAATGCTCAATTGTTTCAAAATACCTCCTTGAATCAAATCATCGTAATACGCATTTAGCTCACAGAGTTTTTTGTCAAGTGTTGCAGAAAAAGCTTCCATATCACTTGGTTCCCTTTCGAAGGCAACTAGCCATTCGTGATGTGGTAATCCTGCAGAAGGGTTGACTTTTGGCGCAACGGAAAACTCAGTAATTTCTACCTCTGGATGTTGCGATTGGGCGTATTTCATGGCCTGCTCTACCTCTTCTCCAATTACATGTTCGCCAAAAGCGGAAATGAAGTGCTTGATTCGACCTGTAACTAATAAGCGATAGGGTTTTTTGGAAATAAACTTGACCGTATCGCCAATGGAGTAGCCCCACAGCCCTGCATTGGAATTGATAATGACCGCATAATTTTTATTCAATTCCACCTCTTCGATACTCAAACGCGTTGGGTTTTCATTAAAATATTCATCGGCAGGAACAAATTCAAAGAAAATTCCGCTATTGAGTAAAATCAGCAAGCCTTCTTCGGTTTGACTATCTTGGTAAGCAATGAACCCTTCTGAAGCGGGGTAGGTTTCAATCGAATCGATCTTTTTCCCTATGGTTTCATACAGCTTATTTCGATAGGGTTCAAAGTTTACGCCACCGTAGACGAATAAGGAGAAATCTGGAAAAACTTCCTTAATGGCTTGACCTGTACGCTCTTGGATTCGATCAAAATACATTTGTACCCATGGAGGAATGCCCGAAATGAGGGACATGGGTTGGGTGATGGTTTCGTTAATGATGTGCTCCAATTTATTTTCCCAATCTTCAATGCAATTGGTTTCATAACTCGGCAGCTGATTTCCCCTCAAATAGCTAGGCACATGATGATTGACGATGCCCGAAAGCCTTCCTGTATGAATCCCACCTTGAGTGGTTAATTCGGGACTACCTGAAAGAAAAATCATCTTCTTATCTAAGAAAACGGAGTTCCCTGTTTCATGAATGTACGCCAATAAGGCATTTCGAGCAGAATTGATGTGATTCGGAATAGATGCTTGGGTAATCGGAATGTATTTCGTGCCTGAAGTGGTACCCGAAGTTTTGGCAAAATAGGCAGGTTTTCCTTTCCAGAGAATGTCTGCTTCTCCCGCTACCACGCGATCTACATAAGGCCTCAATTGTTCATAATCACGAATGGGAACCTGTTTACGAAAATCTGCATACGATTTGATATCTCGAAAACCATGATCTTTACCAAAAGCGGTTCTACTCGCTTGCTGAATTAACTGTTGAAAGGTTTTTTGTTGATACGCTGCAGGCCGATTTTTCCATTTTTCATCTTGCTGATGAATGTAGGCCGCCAATGGTTTACTAAGCAGACTTCGGATTCCCATAACAAGTTATTTTAGTATGGGGCAAAGTTGTGAAGTATTGTGGAGAGGGACAAGGTAATACGCGATTCCTGTCTTACATCTTTTGGAAACTTATTGATAAGCAAACCAGTTCTCTTAAATGGTTATCAATTTCATTTTTTAGCGTACAATGGAGCTCGAATCTAGTCAGGCAAAAAGGAAAGCTATATGAAAGGAATGGAGTGTTGGCCGATATGATGTAGACGATGTGCTTACTTCTTGATTTTATTGACCATTTCATTGTAATGGTTATAGAGCGTATTGATGAATGTTAAAATGATGGCAATGCCACTAATGATGTAGATGATGGTGAAAATTTTTCCTCCATCTGTTTGGGGAGAAAAATCTCCATAACCGACAGTGGTAAGGGTGATTACCGAAAAATATAGGGAATCGAGCCAACTCCAGCCCTCCAGAAAGTGGTAAGAAACCGTACCAATGGTTAGCACTATTGAAGTAGTGATGAGTAAATCTCGGTACTCCTTGTTTCTTAAGAACTCAATTATAGTATCAAAAAGTATCACGACTAATAATGGTTAAAGCGCTTCAATGTCTACAAACAAAAATATCAGCTTTTGTTTGCAAAACGATAAATTAGGCGTTTCTTTCTATTGGTCAGGTAAGAATTTGAGGCAAACCAGTATAAATGATGTGTATTGAGCATTTAACTTTCTGTCAAGGGAAATCGTTATGTTTGAGTAAATTCATTAATCTATTTTTAGCTCATGCAAGAAGAAGCTCCATTAATTGATCAAGATTATGTGTTAGAAAAGTTTTCAGGAAAAGGGGGATGGACTTACGCAGCTATCCCTGAAATTCTACAAAACCCCAAAAATCCTTTTGGTTGGGTGAAAGTGAAAGGTTTTATTGATCATTATGAGTTAAAGCAATATAAATTGATGCCTATGGGGAACAAGCAGCTTTTTTTACCTGTAAAAGCTGCCATTCGCAAAGCCATTAAAAAACAGGCTGGCGATACTGTTCATATTATATTGTATTCCGATGAATCGGATGTGGAGATTCCGCAGGAAATTATCGAATGCTTTAAACTGGAACCTAAAAAATCTTATGAGACCTTTCTCTCCTTTACTGAAGGAGAACAAAAGTCTTACCTCGATTGGATTTATGCTGCTAAAACAGACGAAACTAAAGTTAATCGCATCGCTAACATGATGGAAAGGCTGCAAAAAAAATTGAAGTTTTATGATGTCGCTTCTTGAATGGATTAGCCTTCTCCCCCCATCTTCCTTATCTTAGCCTTATGGAATTGCTTAAATTATCAGAAGACGCATTTTTGAGTCTCCTCTTAGAAGAGGATTTGTATTTGATAGATTTGCCCCAAGCTGATGAAGCAGAAGACGCAATTCAGGATGTTGAAGGTATTCATTTTTATGGAGAAAATAAGTTGAATACTTTAGTCTTGGTGGATTCCGAAGAACCAGATTTTTTAAAAACACCTGAATACACGCTCTTACTCAAAATTATGGGAGCTGTAAAACATACTCCTAATGAGTTTGCCTTGGTAAATATCAAAGAGAATAACTCCTTGAGTTGGTCATTGTTAGTCTCTTCATTTTCCCCTAAAAACACCATCATTTTTGGCGTATCAATAGCTGAAACACTGATTCCAATAGCTACAGGCTTGTATCAAATCAGTCAAAGTGAAACGTCAAATTTCATTTTGGCAGATGATTTACGGCAGGTAATGACAGATAATAACAAGAAAAAACTACTTTGGACGGGCCTAAAACAGCTTTTTGCAATTTGACACAAGCGCTAAAATAAATTTGCCATTTTTCCGATCCCCTGCTAACTTTCGAAAATGCTTTTGATAAACCGAGTCGAGTACTAATTTGCAGCCAACTAGCCGTGACGATTCATGAATATTCTTGATAAGATAGTAGCTTATAAAAAAGAAGAGGTAAAAGCCTTTCATAAAGATCATTATATTGGGCAACTGAAAGAGGAGGTCATGCCTTCTCCATTAAGTTTTTACGATACCATTGATGCTAAAGCACAACAAGGTGATTACTTTATCATCACGGAGTTTAAGCGGAAATCCCCTTCTGAAGGATGGATTAACCAAGAACTTTCCGTAGAAGAACAAGTAAACACTTATCGCACCAAAGGTACAAGCGCCATCTCTGTACTTACCGATACGGTTTCTTTTGGCGGCGGCTATGAAGATTTAAAAGTGGCAACTACGGCCTTACAAGGAAGTGGCATTTTGGTATTGCAAAAAGATTTTGTGATTGATCCGATCCAGATTTATTTAGCTAGAAGGTTTGGCGCAAACATGATTTTGTTGATTGCTGCAATTTTAGATGCTGATGACATGGCTGAGTTAAAAGCAATTGCCGAATCATTGAATATGGGAGTGCTGGCCGAAGTACATAGCTTGGAAGAATACGAGAAAATTGTTCATTTAGATTTCCCCGTCATTGGCATTAACAATCGCAACCTAAATAATTTCAAAACTTCCATTAATTGCTGCAATTACATTGCGCAACGCATCGGTCATCGCGGACACATTATTGCCGAATCGGGAATTTCTGGCGCATTGGATTTGCGAATTACCCAGCAACACGCACAAGGTTTCTTAATTGGCACCTCCTTAATGCGTAACTCCAAGCAATTGAATTTCAAGTCATTAACCGAAAAGCGTTACTTCTTCAAGGCTTGTGGAATTCGAACAGCAGCATTGCTAAAGCAAGATACCGCAGATTTAATCGGCGTGAACTTTTCTGGCATCAGCAAACGAAAGGTGGATGAAACTTGGATGAGTTTGGATATGGTTCCTGGAAATGCAGTAGCTGTATTTAAGGAAAATACGGAGGATGAAATCAATGAAGTCATTCAAAAATACGGCTTCCGATATGTGCAGCTTTATGCTGACGACTTTGGGGTAAAGTATGTAAAATCTATACGGCAAAAAGTGATTTTAGCCATTTCGGTGAAGGATGAACGTGATTTAGCGTTGGCCGAGGAATATGCGCCTTATATTGATTTATTCATTCTTGACGGAGCTAAACCAGGTAGTGGTGAGCAGATTGAAAGTACGATTCCGAAAGATTTCCCTTATCCTTTTCTACTTGCAGGTGGTATGAATGCTTCTAATTTAACGCGTATTCTAAATTACGACCACTGCATAGGAGTAGACATGGCTTCTGGAATTGAAAGCGATGGTGAGGTAGATGCCGCTAAAATTGAGGAAGTTCGCGAAAAACTAGCAAATTTATAACAGTATACTCACCTAGAATCAAGAGTAGGTGATTGACTCTAGGTGGTCATCTCAATTATTGATTTAACTTCTTCACCAAATCCTTAATGGCCTCTTTCAAATACAGCTCATAAGGAATCTCATCAGTCGTGACATTTTCTTGGAGAATAATATCCCTGAGGATGATTACCCTTGAATTAATGGTAATTTCCTCATTCCCTTGAAAAACGCCTACAATTTCTTCACCCTTTTTTCCATTTTCATCACCAAACTGCAAGCGAATATTAAAAATGGGATATAAGGTTATCGTCTCCCGCTCCACTTGGACATCTTCATTTCCCAAAAAATGAAAATCTCCACCAGTCACGGTTTCTTGGGTACCCGTAACTTGCACGATAATGCTTACAAACTGTTTATGATCTGATACTTTAGCCGCTTTCCTGACACTTGCAATCGGATATCCCATTCGCGTGTATTTCAACTTCCCTTCCAACGTATTAATCGGAAGTAATTGAATGGGAGTTTCTTCCTGGATTTGATCATAAATGGCTTGGA
>JBMYQA010000051.1:0-27446 GCA_049600855.1 Flammeovirgaceae bacterium
GGCTACTGAAGCTCGATCTATAGCATCTTGTTTGAGGATTTTAATTCGCTTATGGCGCGTAAATACTAATTGGAAATGTTGATCGATCGAGATAGAGCCATAATCGCCCAACACAACAGCAGAAGCATCTGGAAAGGCTTCATATTTTTCTTGCGTTAATGCTTTCTTATTAACACTGCCCCATTTAAAAGGAACATCTATCTTTTGAGCCGAAGCGTTTGTACTGAAGGAAAGTAGGCATATGACTAAACTGAACGTAAAGAGTTGTTGTCGCAATGAGACTCGTTTCATGTTTTTATGGATGTTAGTTAGCGTATAGTCTTACTATATTATTATGCAAAAAAGTATAATAGGTAAACAAAAAAATAGGCTTTAATTACGGCAAAAACATATAAATATTTGAATATGAGATAATTAAAAATGGGTTATCACAACAATTGCGATAACCCATTTTAGGGACTAAGACCACAAAAAATCTTACAACTTCACTAATGCCTGACGCAAATCCCAAATGATATCTTCTACATGTTCAATTCCGACAGACAACCTCACCAGTTTATCTGTAATTTTTAAAGCTGCTTTTTCTTCTACAGGAAGCCCAGCATGCGTCATAGATGCTGGGTGTTGAATTAACGATTCTGTACTTCCTAAGCTCACGGCAAGTTTGATGAGTTGTAGGGAGTTTAAAAATCGAAAAACATCTTCTTCCTCTCCATCCAAATAGAAAGAAATCATCGCTCCCGCAGCGGAACAATATTTCCCAAATAACATTTTTTCTGGTGAGTCATCAGCCAGTAAGCCAAAATAGTTTACTTGTTCTACTTTACTGTGCTCTTGTAAAAACTGAGCCACTTTATTGGCATTCGCCGCTTGCAAATCCATTCGGGGTTTTAGCGTCTCTAAACTTCGAGAAAGCAACCAGCACGTCCATGGAGCAGCCATATTTCCCAAAAACGTTCTCAATACCTTTAGTCTTCCAATTAATTCACTAGAACCTAAACAAGCTCCAGCAATTACATCACTGTGCCCCGAAATGTATTTGGTAGCAGAATAAATGACCAAATCAGCCCCGTGCTGAAGCGGTTGCTGCCAAACAGGGCCCATATACGTATTATCCACCACCAATAAGGGTTTCTCTTCTGCCCTTGCATATTTTACTGCCAATTCATGAAATAATTCAATGTCTACAATATCATTGGTAGGGTTGGCTGGTGTTTCGATATAAATCAATTTTAAACGTTTATATGCTTCATTCACAGCCAATCGTTCTTCAATTTCTTCTGGAGAAGTGGTAGGATGAAAGCCAATGGCTTCAACACCTGATTGCCGTAAGATATCTGAAATGAAATGGCTTGTACCTCCATACACCGGATTGCTATACAACAACACATCACCAGGTTTTAAAAACTCCATGAGGCAAGTAGAAATTGCTGCCATACCACTCTCAAACATGGCGCAATCTTCTGCCCCATCCCATAAACACAAACGAGATTCTACAATAGATAAATTGGGATTATCTAAACGGCTATAAATGTAACCGAGCTGCTCATGTTCCTCTTTTTCGCGCAATCCGTAAGCTACTTCAAAATAAGCTTTCCCAGCCTCTGCAGTTTCAAATGTGAAAGTTGACGTTTGGAAAATTGGAGGCTTAATCGCCCCGCCATACATCGCAGGCTCATAGCCATGTGACATCATCAATGACTCTGGCTTCATCTTCTTTTGCTGTAATTTTTGTGTAGCATTCATGTTTACTGGGGTTAAGTGATCAATCTTTCCTATTACAAATTTACCCAGAATTAGTATTTATTTCCAAATTCAATAACTATATTAGAAAATAAATCTATTAAAGTAGACTTGAAAGAAATTAGTTCTAAATCAGCTAATCTTATTTATTTTATTTAGAAAATTTACCTGCCATGATTTCGCTCGATCATACAGATATCAGCATCTTAAAATTGTTGCAAAAAGATGCTAAGATGACCAATAAAGAAATTGCCGCTGCCATGGGATTAACAACAACGCCTGTTTATGAACGCATTAAAAAGATGGAAAAAGCAGGTGTCATACAAGGCTATGCGGCCATTGTTGATCATAAACAAGTTGCCCAAAGTATGATTGCCTATTGCAATGTTTCGCTCAAGGAACATAGCCAAGCATTCATCGAAACGTTTGAGCGCCAAGTCAGGCAGCTCCGCGAAGTCATGGAGTGCCACCATATTGCAGGTGCTTCAGACTATTTGTTGAAAATTGTTGTGAAAGACATGGAAGTCTATCGAGAGTTTATGACCAATAAACTCGCTACCATTGAAAATATTGGCCGTGTTCAAAGCTCATTTGTGATGAAAGAGATTAAACATGAAATTGGCTTGAATTTATAGACCAACTCATCATAAGCCATTTCCGTTCGATCAACTTTCCAATTAAATTGCCCACATGCAAACTACCAATTCTTATCCACCTCCACGAGTTGCCTGGCTCACTGTAGCCATTTTGTGCTTAGCTTATGTTTCCTCTTTTGTAGATCGGATGATCATGAGTCTTTTGGTAGAGCCAATTAAACGAGATTTAGCCATTTCTGATACTGAAATGGGGCTCTTGTTAGGATTAAGTTTCACGATTTTTTACACCTTTTTAGGATTACCCATCGGTTGGTTAGCAGACCGAAAAAATCGAAAAAACATCATTGCGATTGGCGTAACCGTCTGGAGCATCATGACAGCTATCTGTGGACTTGCAGGCAACTACCTTCAATTGTTTATTGCGCGAATGGGTGTTGGTGTTGGAGAAGCAGCATTAACCCCTCCCGCTTATTCGATTATTACAGACAGTTTTCCAAAACGGAAGCTAGCTACTGCCATCAGCGTATATGCCATTGGTGTGTATATTGGCTCTGGTTTAGCCTTTTTAATTGGTGGTTGGCTGGTAGATATTGTGTCAGATCAAACGAAATGGAATATTCCACTGATTGGAGCAGTATTTCCTTGGCAACTGGTTTTCTTTTATGTCGGATTACCGGGCTTAATCATCGCTGCACTCATCTATTTTTTTATCCAAGAACCTACTCGAAAAGATGTGCAATCCAACATGCAGCAGCAGACTATCGGCGCTAGTTTGAAGCTTTATTTTAGTTATTTCCAAAAGCACGCTCGTTTTTTCATTTCCCACCACTTGGGTTATGCGTTTTTTGTGATGATGACTTACAGTGTAAGCTTGTGGATTCCTAGTCACCTTAAACGAAACTTTGGAATTGAGACCCTAGAAATAGGTTTAAAGTATGGGATCATTATTGCCATATTTGGGACATTAGGAGTCATTGCAGGTGGTAAAATTGCAGATTGGCTATCGGGGAAAGGCTATGCAGATGCCAAAATACGGATGGGAATCGTTGCCATTCTTGCCGTATTGCCCTTTGCGTCTACACTCTTTTGGATTTCTAGTGCAAATGCGGTGTTCTTACTGCTCATTCCCATTACCTTCTTCTCTAGTTTTCCTTTAGGAGCAGGTTCAGCCTCACTCCAAGAAGCCGTTCCTAATGAAATGCGCGGTTTGAGTTCTGCGGTGTACGTTTTTATCACGAACTTGATTGGCCTTGGCTTAGGCCCTTTGCTGGTAGGTGTTGTAACTGATTATGTGTTTACAGATGAAAAACTAGTTGGCCTCTCATTGGTGGTTGTAGCTGCTTTTGCACTGATTATTTCGCTAAGTACACTACTTTTAGCCATGCAACCTTATCGAACACTACTCAAAGCACGTTAAATTATTTAAAAAAAGTGGCCTTAAAGAGCGATTGGTCTTATTTTGAAGGTTGCAAATACAGGTATTTTTTAATTTTGAAATTCCGAAATAATCACTATTCATATTTTGAAGTTGTTGCATTTAATTTTTTAATGAAAATAAAAGAACATTAGGCAACTTAGCATAACTAAACACTAGAAGGATGAAACAATCAATCAAAACAATTACACTAGGTGTATTGGCTGGTTTCTTAGGAGCGTTTTTATTTTCCTTGTTCCAAAGCCACATTCATTCCTCTGCTGAACTTTCTTCTCAATTGCCACATGAAGAAGCCAGTTTGGTGAATAACCGAATTGATAAAACTGCAAAAAGCTCCATGAAAGTTGATTTTACGGACGCATCTGCCATCAGTACCAAATCAGTCGTCTATATTAAAACCATCTCTTCGAAACAATACAACCGACATACATGGTTTGATTTGTTCTTCGAAGGCCGAGGAAGAATGACTGAACGGCAGGCTTTAGGATCGGGTTCTGGTGTCATTTTTTCAGAAGATGGCTACATTGTTACCAATAATCATGTGATTGAAGGAGCTGACGATATTCAAGTGATTCACGATAAGAAAACGTATGTCGCAAAAGTAATTGGAAAAGATCCATCTAGCGATTTAGCTTTATTAAAAATAGAAGGTAAAAACTTACCAGCGATTCCTATTGGTAGCTCAAGAAACCTGAAAGTGGGAGAATGGGTATTGGCGGTAGGTAACCCGTTTAATTTAACATCAACCGTTACAGCGGGCATTGTGAGTGCTAAAGGCCGAAACATTAATATACTGGAAGATATTTTCCCCATTGAGTCATTTATCCAAACTGATGCGGCCATTAATCCGGGTAACAGTGGTGGTGCTTTAGTGAATAAGGAAGGAAAATTAGTTGGGATCAACACCGCTATTCTATCCAGAACGGGCTCTTATGCAGGATATGGGTTTGCCGTACCTGCTGACATCGTGATGAAAGTAATCAATGACTTAAAGCAATATGGTGAGGTGCAAAAAGCCTTCATGGGTATTGAAGCAGCTGACTTAACAGAAGAGGATGCCAAACAGAAAAATCTAAGTTCTTTAGATGGTGTGGCGATTCAATTACTTGAAGCTGACGGTGCAGCTGCTAAAGCAGGCTTGCAAGAAGGTGATATCATTGTACAAGTAGATGCAGAGAAAGTAAGCTCTAAAACGGCTTTCGATGAACAACTGAGTTATTACCGTCCAGGTGATAAAGTAACTGTTCAATACCTCAGAAATGGCAAAAACAAAACAGCGAATATTACCCTAACGAATATTTATGGCGATACTAAAATTGTAAAAAGAGAGGTCTACGAATCGGAGAGCCTTGGTGCTGAATTTGAAATTGTTCCCAAGGTAGAACGCCAACGCATGGGTATTGAAAGTGGTATTCGTTTGAAAAAGGTATATCGCGGGCTCATCCAACGCATGGGTATCGAAGAAGGTTTTGTGATTACCAGCATCAACAATCGCCAAATTGAAAACCCAGAAGAGTTAACCGATATTCTTGAAAAGATTCGAGGGCGAGTGGTTATCCAAGGCGTGGATAAAAATGGCACAGGAAGGTATTATTCTTTCTACTTCTAAACTTTCAGCGCGGTGGGTTTACAGCAAATCCACCGCGCTGAAAATCTATTCCAAAATTTGCTGTATCAGCTTTGTGGTAGAATAGCCACTTACTAAATCTATGGTGGTCACTAACCCTCCATTGGCTTGTACAGTATCTGCTCCTACAATTTCATCTATTCGATAATCGCCACCTTTTACCAATACATCAGGAATTAATGTTTCAATTAACTCTCTGGGTGTATCTGCATCAAAAATGGTAACGGCATCTACAAAACCCAATGCAGCAAGTAATCGGCTTCTGGCATATTGTTTATTTAATGGTCGATTAGGCCCTTTCAATCCAGACACGGAGCTATCACTATTTAAGCCGATAATGAGTTTATCACCCAGCTCACTTGCTTTTTCGAGGTAATCTACGTGACCTAAATGTAAGATATCGAAACAACCATTGGTAAATACGACTTTTAAACCTTGTTGTTTCCATTCTTTGCGTAAAACAACCAATTCAGCAAGTGAATAAATTTTTTCAGAACTAGGCATAATTAATTCAACGTTTTTGTCTCTTCGGGTTCAGCAATTTGCTGTTCTTTCTTAACGATCAATAAAATAATTAAAAAGCATATTGCTCCTACTAGAAGTACCGTAAGTGTTTGTATGCCATGCATGAGAAAAGCGAATTGTATGCCAACGCTTTCCGTTAGCCCATAGGCTACTAAAGAAGCCCCCACAAAAATATGATACGTGCCAACTCCTCCTGGTGAGGGTAATGCCATCCCAATACCTCCCATAACTAAGACCGTTAGGGCACACCACATGGATAAGTTCGAGGTAATTTCTAGTGAAAAGAAGAGTACGTAGGTCATCACATAATACATCACCCAAATATTGAGGGTGTGTAAGGCATAATACCAGCGGCTTTTTCCATCTAATTGGCGAATGCTAAATAAGCCATCTTTCATTCCAATCACAAACGCCTTTCCTTTCTCAAAAAGAACCGTTTTCATTAACCGTTTTCTCATCAGGTAAATGATACCTAAGCAGCACAGACCTACAGCACCTAATATGGCTAATAGCGTGAATTTACCAATCATTTCATCTGACTTTTCAGCAAATTGCCCCATGGCAAAGTTCCCAATCTTATCAAACTCAACGAGAAAAGTAATCGTGGTAAGTGATAATAAAATAATGAAATCAATTGCTCGCTCGGCTACTACAGCCCCAAAAGATACATTTACAGGTACATTTTCTGTTCTTTTCAATACACTGCATCGCGCTACTTCTCCAAGTCTTGGGACAAAGAAGTTGGCAAAATAGCCCACCATTACTCCCATAAAAGCAATACTTTTTTTGGGCTGATAGCCCAATGGATTTAAGGCAATTACCCAACGATATCCACGACTCCAATGGCTAAAGAGGGCGGTAACTGAAGAGGCAAGTAACCAAAACGGGCTTGCTTCTTTTAATTTACCAACTAAGGCTGCCATATCTTGCTCTCGATATACATACCAAAATAGCCCAAGTGCTAAACTTAGAGAAATCAGGTATTTGAATATCGACATGAGTTGCTTATTCATCACAAAAAAAGGCATTTGATAAAACAAATGCCTAATATAAAGTACTTTATAAAGAATTAAGATTTTAGCCGAAGTTGTTTCCTTCGGCATTAGTCATGAAACGACTAAGCAACTAAAGTTTCATTTTCTACTAGTTGGTTATTCTTATCAGGAAATACCAAAAGAGGTTTAATATCACGTGCTTTTTCTTTTTCAACTAAGCAATAAGAAATAATGATAATCTCATCGCCTACTTGCACCTTTCTCGCAGCTGCTCCATTTAAGCAAATGACTCCGCTACCACGCTCACCTTCGATAATGTAGGTCTCGAATCTTTCGCCATTATTGTTGTTCACAATCTGTATTTTCTCTCCTGCCACCATATCAGCAGCATCCAATAGGTTCATATCCACAGTTATGCTTCCCACATAATTTAAGTTAGCTTCTGTAACGGTAGCTTGGTGGATTTTTGATTTTAAAACTTCAATGTACATATTGATTTCAGTTAATTAGCGAATCACTTCGTTAGTATGTTTATGACTGATTGAAAATAACCGCTTAATGAATGATCATGTTATCTATTAACCTTACTGAGCCTAGATGAGCCGCCACACAAATAGCCACCTCTTTACGCTCATCAGAATCATTAATTGCTTGTAGTGTATCTGCATCAACAACTTCCAAGTATTCTATCTTAAAATCTTTGTGTTTGCAGATTTCTGCGATGGCTGCATCTTTAACTTCATTTAAAGATACGCCTTTTATTAACATTTGTTTAGCTAATGTAAGTGATTCGTGCAATTTTGATGCAACAAAACGCTCGCGATCACTTAATAATCGGTTCCGAGAGGACATTGCTAAGCCATCTTGCTCCCGAATAATTGGACATCTCTTCAATTGAACATTAAAAGATAAATCATCAACTAATTGTTTAATAATCGCAAACTGTTGCAAATCTTTTTGTCCAAAATAGGCGCGATGTGGCTGAACAATGTGAAATAGCTTTGATACCACTAAACCTACTCCACTAAAATGCCCTTTTCGATATTTCCCCTCCATCACTTGTTCTAAAGCACCAAAATGCATACTAATTACTACATTTCCTTGTTTATTAGGATACATTTCTTCATCTGATGGAGCAAAAACCACATCACATCCTTCTTTTTCTAATAACTCACAATCGCTACCTAAGGTTCGAGGATATCTTGCTAGATCAGATTTATTATCAAATTGAGTCGGGTTCACATAAATACTTGCAACAGTAACTGTATTTTCAGCTTTTGATGCACGAATAAGTGACAAGTGTCCTTCATGTAGCGCCCCCATAGTAGGCACAAAGCCTATTTGTTGGCCTTGAGCTTTCTTTTCAGCAATATGCTGAATTAATAAAGATGCTTTATGAAAGACTTCCATAATTACTCAATTTTCTTTTTTACTAATTACATAAAAAGAAATGTAGATTAGTAAAAAATTCTATGAATGATAAAAAAATGGAGGTAAGATTTTTAATAAATTATCACAATAATGGAATTTCATTTAAAAAATCGTGCAAAGCTAACCATTTAGATTGGTATGCACAAGACAACCCGTTTCTACAAGTATTAAACCTGCATTTTAAAATCATATTTTTTGATCATTTCACCCATGAATACTTTTGTAATCATTAGATTTTATCAATTAAATGCCCTAATTTCCAACCCTTAAGTAGGTGAACGAAAATAATCGGCAAATTTTCACTCACTTATTTCACAGCTAGAAATCTTCAAAAAATGTAGACATAGTAGCGCTACGTGTTCATTTTTTGAAGGTTCCTAGCAAAGAAAAAATGATTGAGAAGGGTTGATTACTTTCGTTTAACTAAGTGCTTGCCCACAATTAATCGCATATTTTTTCTTTGTCTTTTTCACTATCGTTTCGTTGGGAAATATTGCTTTAGCGCTGCTAGAGCTGCATTTCCCGCCTCACTGTAGCAAAAAATACTTTGAATAAATTATACGCTTAATTATGGGCAAGCACTTACTTAACTCAAGGCTTAATGATCTAACACTTGTTAAACGTTCCTAAGAGCTATTTCGTTATGATAAATGATCTTGAATCGGCAAATTTTCAATTCGAACTCACTAGGATCGATGAACTCTTGACTGCGCAAGGCTATCAAGTACAATTCATCAAAGCCTCACAGGAAATACTGCTCGATATGCTCATTGTAGATTTACCTGATCCCCCTAATCAAACCGAAAATCGTGTCATTATCTCCTTTATTCCACTAGATTCTACAAAGTTCCCTCACTTAAAACTGATTCAGCTCCACGCTTCATCAGCTTTAACACTGAACGCAGGAACAGAAACGGAAGTCAAATCTTTTTTACTCAACATCAATAATGGATTAGCCCTTGGTTCTTTTGCTTTAGGAGAAGATAATCAACTCTACTTTCGTCAGGTTATTCCGCTAGAAAAAGCGCAGATTTTAGATCACGAATGGTTTCTGAGCACCTTCTCGCTTTTTCTTCAAATGTTCCACGTGTTTTCACCGCTCGTGTTTGATGTGAATGCAGGGCTAAAAAGTCAAACGGAAGCCCTTCAAGCAGCTTTTGGAAATTAAACTTTATTCTTCAAAAATTCGTTTACCTAGTAAAGAAATTTACAAAGAAGTGATTTAGACTTTTAGTGTGAAATCAGTTTAAAGCCATAAAATTTTTCAGCCATGAGCCATCCAGTTATTTTATTTGATGGAGTATGCAATTTTTGTGATTCTACCATCAACTTTGTCATTGGACAAGACCCAAAAGGAATTTTTAAATATGCTTCATTGCAATCGCCTTATGGAGAGTCCTTGCTCACAAAATTTGGTTTAGATACCACCGATTACGATTCTTTTGTGATGGTAGAAGGAGATCAGTATTATACAAAATCTACTGCTGCGCTACGTATAGCTAAGCAATTAGGAGGGCTTTGGCCTCTGCTCTACAGTTTTATCATTATTCCTAAGTTTATTCGTGATGGTGTGTACAGTTTAGTTGCGAGAAATCGTTACAAGTGGTTTGGGAAAAAAGATGAATGTATGCTTCCAAGCCCTGAGGTACGGGAACGATTTATTACCTAACAACTAATTCAGCACGCTCTTTTGCAATGCCAACTGTCAGAATCGTTCCTGAATTAAAATGCAAGAAATCGTGCTGAATGCCATCGCTAAAAACAACTCCGTTTTCAGACATCAACGATTCCAGCACCAACTCATTCCCACTTGAAACATAACCGGCTGATAAGCTAATTTGCGAAGTCCGACTCAAAAAGGGCTCTCGGACAACAAATATGAGCTGATTGGTATCCCAAGGGAGCGTGAAAGTCGGTGAGTTGGCTACATTTTCTTCAACTGCCTCTGCATATGCTGAGACATCGTCGAAAGAGGGGAGTTGATTTAATGAATTAATGCCATGAGCCATATTGAATAAGGAACTCAACCATCCTGTAGAGCCAGCACCAGTACTTACAATAAGTCCACTCGATGAATGATTCTCAGTGTACCCATTGTGCGTAATCTGGTATTTTGCAGAAGAATGGGATGAAGGACCAATAAACAAATCATTGAATGCCAATAATCGTTGCCCATCATTTGTAGAAGCTTCTGCCATAGTCACTTGTAAGGATCGATAATTTCCTAAAAGCACTTGTTCTACAGCATGTTCGTAATTATCAACATTAAAGGGTAACAACACGCCATCAAATCGTTCTGGTTCAGGATTTACCCCTATAATCGGGATATCAGTAACATATTTCGCGGTATTCGCCACCAACCCATCTTGCCCAATCACTACTACAATATCATCGGGTGTGAATAAAAAAGAAGGCAAAAAAGAACGGTCAATCACTTTTACTTTAACCAACCGTGATAAACGTTTTTGAATATCATCTAATGAAGCCTTGTACTGTCTATCTTCTTTTTTATAATCTTCTACATCTCCTGCACCTAACATCCCTTTGGTACGCTCTTTGGCTTTTTTGAATTTCATATTCTTAGCTGAACCAAAAAAATTAGCACGCTGCTGTTTAATATTAAACATCGCCTGTCCAACCGTATTAAAACTTTCTGTTAGCTTTTCTAGCCTCGTCTTCGTTTTAACAATAATCAAATTACGAGAGCCACTTCGGGGACTATCTTGGTTCTGAATTTGATCTTCTTTAGATATACTCAGCATAATTTAAAGGTCTATGGCATTGGGCTTGTTTAAAATAAAGTCTTTCACCTACAAATGGCTCATTTTCGATTCGAACTCCCTTACTTTAAACAAGCTCATCATCTCATATTCAATTTACAAAATTATTTACAATATTCTCCCCTTAATACACTGAAGTGCTTCCATCTCATTTTCATCACTCTTTCTTTTTCAATACTACTTGGAGTTCTTCTTACATCACTATCTTTGCCCGTCTATTCATTAAAATCATTGGCTATGAAGATGTTAAAATCCTTAGCTGGCGGGATAATAGCCACACTTTTGTTGTTTTTGATCGTAGGATTATTTTTACCTTCAAACTATGAAGTGTCTTCCAACCTATCAATTCCTGCTCCTACAAACGAGGTATTTGAACAAATCAACACCTTAACTAATTGGCAACATTGGGCTTTTGAAGATAGCAGTGCCATGACAAACCTGCGTTTCGAAGGTCCAGCGGAAGGTGTTGGAGCACTATATACTTGGCATGATGAATATTCAACCGGGAGGATGGAAATTACCGCTTCTGTACCCAATCAGCAGGTTTCCCTCAATTTAATCAGTAATTATGGCGAGCAAGAAACGGAGTTGATTTTCAAGTTTATAAATACTGATGGGGGCACTACCGTTACTTGGGTGCAAAAAGGAGATGTTGGTTATGATATCCGAGCCCGATTTTTTATTGCGATCGGAGGGTTAGGTAGTACGCTTGGAAAGCAAAACCTTCGGGCACTTGAACGCCTAAAAACACATCTATCAACTAAAAACTAGATCATTTAGTCAGCAACTATCTGCATTAAAAAAAGCCATTACTTTAGTTGTAACGGCTTTCATTTATTTTATTGAATTGACCATTAAAATGGTAAATCATCAATATCATTTCCTGTATCACCAGAAGCGGCAACTAATGGATCTGGCTCCTGTACTTGAGAATTTGCAGGTGCAGATTGATTCATTGGACGGCTTTGCCCCTCTCCGCCTGCCCCTCTGCGGCTAACCATCGTCATGTTGATCGCTCGAATACGAATGGTTTTTCGGTTATTACCTTGATCATCTTGCCAAACGTTTGACTTGATTTTACCTTCAACATAGATGGTATCACCTTGTTTGAGGTATTGCTCAGCCACTCTTGCCAAACCATCCCACATCTCAATGTCGTGCCATTCTGTATTTTCTATGCGTTCTCCGTTTTTGTTTTTGTAGCTTTCGGATGTTGCTAATCGAATACGGGCTACCGTTGAGCCACTTTCTAAGTGTCTCACCTCTGGGTCTGCACCCAAATTACCCAATAAGATTACTTTGTTTACTCCAGCCATGATTTTTAATAGTTTACGTGGAAAAATAAATTTTTAATTATGTGTTTTTGCTCAAAAAACCACCCAAAATCAGATTATTAATTTGAAAAAGTTTGTTATTTTGAGCATATTTCAGTGTGCAAGATAATTAAATTTTAGCATCCTTCAAATAATTCACAATTAATTTTGGCTTTGGTAATTGTTGAATCCGATCAGCATTGGCTATTTTCATGGCTTTTTGCTTTGCTAATATGCGCAACAACTCCACATCATTAAGCTTCACATGAAAAAAGCGTGCATGAATGCGTTGATGAGACAATATGTGTTTATAATCTTTAGAAATTTCTTCCAATTTCCATCCATCACTTTTTATAGTTAATGCTTCTAGGCGAGCCAATACCTCTTCCGTTTCTAAAAACTTTTCAGCATGTTCAATCAGCATGAAATCGTGTAAGCCTTGCCATACATCTCCAGCTTGCCTTTCTTTTACTAATAATTCCCCCTCGTGTTCCCAAACGAGGTAGTGGAAATATCGTTTTCTTACTTTTGTCTTATTGATTTTGACAGGCAGTTCGGCTTGCTTGCCCAAACGAAAGGCTTCACAATCCTGTTGAAAAGGACAAAATAGGCAGTTCGGCTTTTTAGGCGTGCAATGCAGCGCTCCAAACTCCATAATGGCTTGGTTGTACTCACCTGCGTGCTCATGCGGGATTAATTCATTGGCTAGTTTTTCAAATACTTTCTTACCTGTTGAGCTGGCGATATCATCATCAATATTAAATAACCTTGCTAGTACTCGAAAAACATTTCCATCTACTACAGCTACAGGTTCACCAAAGGCAAATGAGGCAATAGCTGCCGCTGTATACCCGCCCACTCCTTTGAGTTTTAGTATCTCCTTGTAAGTATTTGGAAATTTTCCTCCAAGTTCTGTAGCAATTGTTTTGGCAGCATAGTGCATATTCCGAGCTCTTGAATAATAGCCCAAGCCTTGCCACAAACGGAGCACTTCTTGCTCTTCGGCCATTGCCAAATCCTGTACAGTAGGGTAATTTTCTACAAAACGCTCGTAATATGGTAAACCTTGTTGAACCCTCGTTTGCTGTAAAATGATTTCTGATAGCCAAATCTTATAGGGATCAGAACTATGTCGCCAAGGTAAATCTCGTTTATGTATTTGATACCAATCCAATAATTTAGCTGCGAAACCATTTTTTTCCATGCGCCAATGAAATTTGAAGTTTTAGAATTCACTATGGTTTAAGTCCCAATCCTAAGATTTTGTTTTTAATTTACTCGAAATTTTGTTTTCCAACCACCGAAGCAATACTCATGAATACTTATGGCTTAATTGGCAAAAAGCTCAGTCATTCCTTTTCTAAAAAATATTTCACAGAGAAATTTCAACGTGAACACATTGCCCATAGTCGCTACGAGCTTTTTGAACTCCCAAGCATTGAGCATTTTACAACATTAGTTACAAATAATCCCTCCATTTCAGGCCTGAATGTAACCATTCCGTATAAGCAAGAAATCATCCCATTCTTAGATGATCTTGATGAATTAGCCTTCAAAATTGGGGCTGTCAATGTAATTAAGTTTTACTCAGATGGCAAAAAAAGAGGCTTTAATTCAGATTGTATTGGTTTTTCCCAATCACTGACAAACTTTTTACCCCATACTAACCTCAAGGCGCTGGTATTAGGAACTGGAGGGGCTGCTAAAGCGGTTATGGTAGCCCTTGAAACCCTCAATATACCTTATCAACTCGTGTCAAGAACCCCCAAACCCGAACTCCAAAGCATCACCTATGAAGAGATTTCTTCTAATACCTTAAAAATACATCAACTGATTATTAATACCACGCCATTAGGTATGTATCCCAATACGGAAGCCAAACCCACACTTCCCTATGCATCCTTAAGTAACGAACATTATTTATATGACTTAGTGTATAATCCTAAGCAAACTGCATTTATGCAACAAGGAATTTTAGCAGGCGCGCAGGTTAAAAATGGCATAGAAATGCTCCATCTTCAAGCTGAAGCTGCTTGGGAAATATGGAATCGTTGAAGCGCTTTAATTTTGACTAATTCCAAATTAATCTATAGAAAAAACATCTGATTGCCAGAGTTGTTGTATTGTCATATCTTGTACATACAAATATATTTCATCAACTAAACCCCTTTTCAAGATGGATCCAGAAGTGCCTCAGAAAGTTCCCTATGTAATGGAAGTAGAGCCAGGTAATTATGCTTGGTGTTCTTGTGGAAAAAGCGCGAAGCAACCTTATTGTGATGGCTCACACAAAGGAACTGAATTTGTTCCAGTAATTGAAAAAGTGGAAACAACTAAAAAAGTGGCTTGGTGTGGTTGTAAACACAGTAATGGTGCTCCTTTTTGTGATGGATCACACAATGGACTAAACTAGCATCGTGAAGGTAAAAACATTTAATTGCCAGAATCAGCAAGACAAAACTACTGCTATTCTGGCTTTTTTGATTTTGCTGTTAAATTCTTTACCATGCCTATAGGCTCTAAAAACACTTCCAGGCCATGCTTTGGACGAATGGTGAGCGAACATTCAATATCAATTTGTTCTTTCACCACTTGCACCTTAAAGCGTTTAAACACCTGAACGAGAATAACCGTCATTTCCATCATCGCAAAGTGATTTCCAATACATATTCTCGGCCCCGCTCCAAATGGTAAGAAAGCATGTTTGTGAATAGCATTTGTCATCGCATCTGAAAACCGTTCTGGGTTAAAAGTCATTGGATCGGCCCAAAACTCTGGATGTTGGTGCATCCAATAGTTATTAATGACTACACTATCTCCTTTACTAATATCGTAATTTCCAATTACATCATCTGTTAACGCTTCTCGTGCAATTGTCCAAATTGGCGGTTTAAGCCTTAAGCCTTCATAAATCACCTTCTTCGTATATTTTAACGCGGTGAGTTGCTCAAGCGAAACACGTTCACCTACTACTACTTGATTAATTTCTTCTCTGACTCGCTGCGCTATCGAAGGACTTTTTGCCAAATGATAAAATACCCAAGTTAAGCCCATTGCAGAGGTTTCGTGGCCAGCTAAAAAGAACGTCAACATCTCATCAACAAGGTGCTCAGTAGTCATTCCCAAACCTGTGTGCTCATCTTTCGCTAACATGAGCATGGTCAATAAATCTATTCCTTCTTTTCCATCATCTGTATGGCGCTTTTCAAAGAGAATACTGCGGATTAACGCCTCAAGTCTTTTTTTAGAGCGGAGAAACCGCTGATGAGCAGGCAAAGGCATCCAAATGGGTAAAGCGACAGGATTGAGCATTCTATCAATCATAAATTTGAGCACACTCGGCAGCTCTTCATTTACAATACTTCCACCTTTTTCTAATGAATGCCCCAATAAAGCCTCACATACTACAGCCAGTGTACATTCAGAAAGTTCATTTTGCAATTGAAAAGCCCTACCTCCTGCATAAAAATATTGCCAACGATACAACATTTGCTCTGTAGCATCGTGCATCACTTTCAAAAATGATTCTATTGATTTTTTGTGAAATGCGGGTTGCGCTAATCTCCGATTTTTTAACCAAACCTCTCCTTCACTCGTGAGCAGCCCTTCGCCTAACAATAATTTTAGTTTGCGATAGGCAGTCGCCTTGATGTAGTTTCGATGATTCGTTTGCAGAATGTATTGAGCAATCTCTGGGCGCTGTGTAATAATTACATTACGATTGAGAAATTTTAAGGAGAAAATATCGCCATACGTATCAAAACACTCTTTCACAAAACCTAGCGGGTCTTTGCGATAAGCATTTACATTTTGAAGAGGATATTGTTCGGGTAACTGTGGAATGATTTTCATCTGGGCACAAATCTAAGCTATATACTCGTATTAATGAGCTTCATAGTAGACCTAAAAGTAGTCATTTGTTTGACTGAAGCAAGTGATCGAAAGTATCTATCTATAGCTAATTTTGAGTACTTACTTCAGTCGCTTTGATTATAAAAAAAGCCATCCTGTAGGATGGCTTTCAAGTTTTTCAGAAGCACTTCAATTAAGCTTCAGGGCTTTCTTCTTTCTTTTCCTCTTCACCAGCTTCTTCTTCCTTCACTTCCTCCACCTCAGCTTTTGGAGCTGCTTCTTCTGTTGTTTCTTCCTTCACTTCTTCAGGAGTAGTTTCAGCTACAACTTCTTCTTCTTTTTTCTCCGCTACTGCAGGAGTTTCCTCTACGGTCTCTTCTACTACAGGAGTAGGGGCAACAACTACCTCCTCTACCACTGGAGCAGCAGCCTCAACTTCAACAGGATTGTCCTTAGAAACAAATAAGCTTTGTCCTAACTTAGCTTCTTTGTCTTTTCTCCACGCTTCGTAACGCTGATCAGCAGTTTCTTGAGAAATTGCTCCTTTCAATACCCCTACTTGTAAGTGCTTACGCAACATTACACCAGCAGTAGAAAGAATGCTACGCGTAGTCTCAGTAGGTTGTGCACCTGTCATTACCCAGTGTAAGGCTCTGTCTTCGTGCAATTCGATATGAGCAGGATGTACATTAGGATTGAATGTTCCCAACTTCTCGATAAAACGACCGTCTCTTGGAGCTCTTGCATCAGCAACTACGATGCTATATACAGCTTTCTTTTTACGTCCGTGTCTCGCTAATCTAATCTTTACAGCCATAAATTTATTTGTTTAACTGGGGATCACGTCCCCAAAAATTCGGGCTGCAAATATAATCATTAATACATAAGTCTGAAAGATCACATAAAAAAAAGACACCATCATTTTTGATTCGTGTCTTTTTTTTCATCATTTATCTTTTTTATGCCCCGAATTAATAAAATAATTGAGGTTAATACACCAAGTAACATCAACAGCAGTGTAAAATAGGCTTTGTTTGTGTTTAAGTATTCATCCAAATAGTTTCCCAACCAAGCACAGATCAGTATAGAGGCAATCATTTGAAAGCCCATGGTAGAATACTTGATATACGCATTAAACTGCCGCTTCAAGCTTTTTCCCGCTTCGTGAGTTACTCTTTCCTAAAGCTTGTATTTTTTTACCACCATCCATGTGCATGCTGCCATTAAATTTACCTCCAGCATCAATTATAATTTTAGCAGTATGGATATCTCCGTTAATTAATGCTGTCGATTTCAGTGACAACATATCTGTAATTTCTAACTTGCCTTTTACTTCTCCTTCAATCTCAGCATTTTGCGCTGTGATATTTCCCTCTACATACGAACCATTCCCTAATACTACTTTTGACTTTGAATAGATATTACCAATGATTTTTCCTTCGATTCTGATATTGCCATAGGCTTCAATATCTCCTGTGAGAACAGTGCCTTTGCCAATTACATTACTCAAATTGGCAGATTGCAGTTCCTGATTCTCTTCTAATTTCTTATTAAAAATACTCATTGACACAATATGGTTAATGAAAAATCCTGAAAAAGCATGATGCTACACTCAGTATTTTTATAAAATGCGGTACAAAGATATAGGTATTTGTTGATATAATGTGTTTACAAAACGTATAATTTATAACAATCGCGTGCATTACATCAAAAAAAACTCTTTAAAATTAAATTTCAAGCAATTTTTAAACCAACTAATTGATAAACAAGTTGATAAGTTTTAGTAATTATACAAAATAAATATGGTAAATTATTGCTATGTGTGTGTATAATATTATTGATCTTACCCACTTTTCGTCTAAAAGCACTAAATTCTACGATCTCGGACTCTTAGAGGCTAGTTTAAAATTAGTTTCTTAAAAATGCACAAAATCTTCTGGATCAACAGGATTACCTTTATGCCATAATTCAAAATGCAAGTGCGGGCCATCTGTTTGTTCGCCTGAATTCCCAATAATGGCTACTAAATCACCTGCTTTTACGACGTCTCCTACTTTTTTCAGGAGAGCAGAATTATGCTTATAAAAGGAAATCAGTTGATTTTTGTGCTGAACGGCAATGACATACCCCCCATCATTCATAAAATCAGCCATAATGACAGTTCCATCTGCGGTACATTTAATGGGTTCATTTTTCTTTGCGACAACGTCTGTTCCAAAGTGGCGTTTTTTCACATCAAATGGGGCAGTGATAATTCCCCTTACTGGCGGAAAAAAGTGTAACTGTTGTAAGGTTTCTTTTGTATTGTTGCGCAAGGTGAGTACATCATAATCAGTATCTTCAAATTCTTTTCTAAACACAGAATCAATAGGCCCCATTCCCGAAATCGTTGCAGAATCTATTGTACTTTTTTTGGTTTTAACAGAATCTGCACCCCACTCATTCAAATCAATTTCTCCATTAATAATCTTTCGAATGTTTTCCTGATGCATGGCATGCGTTGTGGTTAAATGGTTCAAAGAATCTATTTTATTCTCTAAAGCACTTAACTGTATTTTTGTTTGTAGCGCCTGATATTGAGGATCTACCCATTTCGCCAATAAAGTAGTGATGGCAAAAAAGCTTAGGGTTACAATTACCAAACCTGTAACCACTAAAATTACAATGAGCTTTGCAGGGGTGAACGCAAAAGTCCTCTTCTCGGCAAAAGATTCTTCATCTCGTATAATGAGCAGATAACGAGATACTAAACGGCTCGATAATGTTTTTTGCTGTTTCAAAACGCAATTTGTTCGTAAATGAAGGCATAGGCTAAATAGTACTTCTTCAAGTGATTTTCTTTTTCCTATGCATTAATCTATTTAATAGCTAACTCAAATTATAGGTGTTTATTTTTAGTTATTGAAAAGAAATCCTTTTACACACCTCCTAAATGACTAGTTAGCAAAAGCCATTTGCAAAATTAGGGAATTATTCCTCAAAATTGGAGAATGGCAAAAACAAAAGTCATCCGCTTATTAGTGAAGTTGTCTAAAGTATTAAAAAGTTTAAAGCCATAAAGGATTCTGCACTTTTTGATGATTCAACAACCGAAAAAATCTAGTGACTTTCCCCTATAACAAACCATTCGTGATAAACACTATTGTTTGGCAAGCTTAGTTTTACTTTGATGGATAAAATCGGTTTTTGATCATGTAAAATGTTAATTTAACTGCAAATGAGTGCTTAATTTACTATTTTTAATAAGTATCTGAATTCATTTTTAGATGAATAGGAGTGATTTTTGCTAAACAACTTTTAACTTCAAACAACCAAAGGCACTAAAATCATGTCCAATTAAAGTAGTTCTTTAACAGTTAATATTCCTTGCCATGACTCTTAAGACACTCACCACACTACTCATCTTTAGCTTTTTTGTTACCATTCCTCAAATTAAGGCTCAAGAAGATATCAAGATTAAAATCATGAATGCTACCCACCTGGAAAACCATCAGGTGGTCATTGCACTTAAAACTCCAGGCGAAAGTGATCCTGTTGTTGTTGAAACCGTTGACCTCGGAAAGTTTCGAGATTATACCAATGTTTCTGTACCACATTCAGAACAGATTTTCCTCTTTGTCATTCCTTCAAGTACTACTATTGAAAAATTAAATCCTGTTCCAAGTGATTACACCGCCAAACTATATCCATTGGGGATGGACGGTGTAAAGGGGTGTAACATCGTCATCAGTGGCGATCATATTGATGATGTGCATTATAATATGACCAATATTCAGTGGTAAACGCCATATTCTTCCATAATTCAAGGAACTCATCATGACTATTTATCTGTTCTAAGGAAAATAGATCTAATGTCATGAAAGCTTATATCCCCATCAGTTGTAGTATTTACGATAAACTTGAACACTTCGCTACCTTAGGTAAAACAAGTGAGATTGTGTATGTTAATGCCCTAAATAATACGGAAACAGTCTTTGATAAGATTAGCAATCTAATCACTAAGGATAAAGTAGAATACTTAATCACAGAGAATGGCCTCACAGTGCGATTAGATGATTTGATACGTGTAAATGGCGAAGAGGTCATGAATAGTGCTTGTAGCCTTTGAACATAAAATACTCCATTAGCTGATATAAAGTAGCTAATGGAGCATGATTATTCTTAACGCTTTTGCAACTTACTTTTTCTTATTCCTTTTTGCTTCTTTTTCTTTTCGCTTGGCTTCTTTATCTTTTTTACCAAAAACGGAGAATTGAACATAACGACCAGGATGTGCTTTCATATCAATGAATAAACTATCCAAATCTTTAATCGTTGCATTCATGTTATCATAGATGGCTTTGTCTGTCATCAGCTTTCCAACAGTCCCTTCTCCTTCATTAATGGATTTCATTGATTTTTTGGCTTCAGCCAATGTAGCTTGAAGTTCTGCAACTGTAGCTGCCATTTCGACTTTTGTCATTGAATCTGCCACCGTATTCATCTTGTCTAAAATAGGATTCATCTTTTTCTCCATTTTGACTAAGGCAGCAGAAACTTGCTGGAAATTCGTCATTATGGAATCCAATTTACTCTTATTATTGGCTAACATGGAATTAATCAGCTGTACGGTTACTGCTGAATTCTTTAAAATGGATTGCACATCACTCATTTGTAGCTCACCAATTTTATCACTCACTGAATCCATTACATTTCCCGCCTTATCCATTAGTGGAGTAGCATTTTGTTGAAGCAATTCTAACATTCCTGAGGGTTTCTTGGATATCAGGGTATCGCCATCCTCTACACTTCCTCCATTCTTCAACTGTAGCGAAATCATTTTTCCACCAAGCAACCCGTTATCTACTAGATGAGCTTCTGTTTGAGCACCCACATTTATTTCCTCATCTACTTCAATTTCTACCAATATTTTGTTATTTACTCCTTGCATGATGCTAATATCATTTACACGACCTACTGTTAATCCATTGATCATCACAGGGTTTGATACTTGGAGTCCATCAACAGTATTGTAAACAGCAAAATAATAGTGATTAGAAGAAAATGCATTGATCCCTTTCAAATAATTGAACCCAAAATAGAGAACAGAAAAAGAAATGACAGTTAATAAACCTACTTTAAACTCCTTAGAAATTTTCACGGCATCTGTTTAAGGATGAAACATGGTATTTTTGTAGTGATTTTAGAGACTTACTCATCTCAAGACTCCCCAAATTTCCCAATGTAATGGCTAACTTGCAAAATATTGGCAGAAAATAACACATGGACTTTGCTTAACGCTTACTAAGCTTTCCATTATGCCATGTTCCTCGAATTACCTTCCCTCCTTTTTGGTATAAGGTTCCATATCCTTCACGCATATCGTTTCGCCATGTTCCTACATATTTACTTCCATTTGGAAAGTAGTATGTTCCCTGACCATTCCGTTTGCCATCTTTAAATTCTCCAGCATATTTCCCCCCTTTTCCATAATAATATACTCCTAATCCATTTCGCTGACCATTTACATATTTCCCAACAAATCGACTGCCATCATCTGACCAAACATATTCACTTTGCTGATTTTTACAATCGCCTGAAACACATCCTTTCTGCTCAATTTTTGTAAATACTCCCTCCTTCCACATGCCAATCCGTTGGGTTCCATTTTTATAGATCATTAATCCAAACCCAGCACGTTTCCCATTTTTCCATTCACCAGAATACAACTTGTAGCTTCCCTTCGTAGAATAGGCATATACCCCATTTCCTTCCTGTTTATTCGTTACCCACTCTCCAATAAACACATCTCCATTATCGTAATAGAGTGTTCCAAAACCATTACGCTGACCATTTTTATACTCTCCTACATATTTACTGCCTGAATTCCATAAAAATGTACCGATGCCATTGGCACAATCCCCTTTGACACATCCCGTTTTCTTAGCATCCTCTTCACCTGCTGTAATGCTTAAATCCCCCCCTTCTGACGTGTTTAAAATCGTTTTCCCTACTTTTCCAAAGTTTTCTGAACGAATGGTGGGTTGATGATCAGCTACATCTTTTTTAATGAAGATGTATTTAATGGACTGTTTATCCGCATTCATCTCAAAGCTCGTATAATAGCGATGATCATGATGTTTTACATAGTATAAAAGAGCTCCCCAACTTTTACGTTCTGCGGGTTCTCCCAATTTACGGATGATTTGGTCGGTGCTGTTTGTGAAGTCTATTTCTAAAGGAACCTTCCCAACAAAAGGTTGCGTTCCATAATTGTAGGGACTTTTGCCATGGATAAATATTCGCGTTACTTTACCCTGTTTTAGTCCAACTTCTAACCCTTTTTTTCTTGAAAACCAAACGGTTTCTGAAAACTTGGTACTTGGGTCTTCTTCCAAAAACTGTTTTAATTGTTGCATTGCCTCACCACCTGTTTGTTGACCGATTAGTTCAAAAATGTGATTTCCTTCAAAAGGAATGGTAGCATGTGTTGTGGAAACAAACAACAATAGACTGCTTAGTACTATAAGTATTCTCATCCTAATTACATCCAAAGTTTGTTAGCTTGCCTAAAATAAGGCTTTTCGATTGAAAAGTTCAAAAACTGCTTCAACAGCACAGCATCATTCATTTGAAACAAAAACCTGTGCTCACTTCATGTACACATGAAAAGACAAGCATTCTTCTTCCCAAACAAATACAGAAATGTGATTTTCTATTGCATGATTTTCCCTATAACAAACCATTCGTGATAAACACTAATATGTTAAGTAATAAAAAATGATTTCCTGTATGGATGCAAGATTTGGTCAAGGGTTGAAATATGTTAACTTTATGGGTTACTTTACGTTTCTGTTGGGATGTAAAGTGTGTTGATTAAAATTCCCATTTTCACTAAAAAACGTTTTTCAACGAGATGATGCAACAGCGATATTCTATACTATGGGCCGATGATGAAATCGAACTTCTAAAACCTCATATTCTTTTCCTAAAAAATAAAGGGTATGACATTACTCCTGTAAACAGTGGCGCTGATGCGCTTGATCAATGCAAGGAAGTTAATTTCGATGTGATCTTTCTCGATGAAAATATGCCAGGCATGACTGGGCTTGAGACCTTATCTCAAATTAAAACAATGAAACCGAATGTTCCTGTAGTCATGATTACCAAAAGTGAAGAGGAACACATTATGGAAGAAGCCATTGGGCAAAAAATCGCTGATTACCTCATTAAACCGATTAATCCAAGTCAAATTTTACTTTCTGTAAAAAAGATACTTGATCAAAAGCGCATTGTCACTGAAAAAACCAATCATAGTTACCAACAGGACTTCCGTAACATCAGTATGGCTTTTTCCGATGACCTCGATTTTAAAGATTGGATTGATATCTATCAGAAATTAGTGTATTGGGATTTAGAAATCAACCAAACTGAAAATAAGAGTATGGCTGATGTGTTGGAAATGCAACAAACAGAAGCCAACGTCAATTTTGCCAAGTTCATTAAAGATCATTATGCCGATTGGTTGAATGATCCTGACACGGATCGGCCAGTGCTTTCGCATGAGCTGATGCGCAAAAAGGTATTTCCTGAATTGGAACAAGAAGGACCTCTATTTTTTATTCTAATTGATAACCTGAGGCTCGATCAATGGGAAATTTTAGAACCAACCATCGCTGAGTATTTTACGGTTGAAAAGGACTTTCCTTATTATTCCATTTTACCAACGACCACTGCTTATTCACGAAACGCCATATTTAGCGGGTTAATGCCCTCAGAAATTCAAAGGCGGCACCCACAACTTTGGGTAGGAGATGATGAGGAAGGCGGTAAAAATAATTTTGAGGCAGAACTCCTCCAAAAACAACTCGAACGGCATCGGTTAGATGTAAAGATGAGTTATCATAAGGTCATTCATGCAAATCAGGGCAGAGATGTGTTGGATAATATCAACAATTTATTCCAGAATAAATTCAATACCATTGTTTATAATTTTGTGGATATGCTATCTCATGCGCGTACAGATACTCAAATGATTCGGGAATTGGCTCATGATGAAGCAGCATATCGTTCATTAACGAAATCGTGGTTCTTACATTCGCCTTTATTGGATACTTTGAAAGTGCTATCGGAGAAAAAAGCCAATGTGATTCTGACCACTGATCATGGTACCATTCGAACAAAACGCCCCTATAAAATTGTAGGAGATCGAAATACGAACACAAACTTGCGTTACAAACAAGGCAGAAAATTGAGTTATGACAAAAAATATGTTTATGAGGTAAGCAAGCCTGAGGAATTATTTTTACCAAGGCCCAATATTTCTACCTCATATGTTTTTGCTACAGAAGATTATTTCTTTGCTTATCCGAATAACTACAACCATTATGTAAAGTATTATAAAGATACCTTTCAGCATGGAGGTGTTTCATTGGAAGAAGTGATTATTCCATTCATAAAATTAAAAGCAAAATAAGCTTGCCCTGATTTAAGAAGTCCCAAGTTATATTGCTGATTTTATCAGATTTATTTCGAAAGTGTTTATATTGAATTGGCATAAATTTCGTTACATGAATACTGAATTGCAGTTGCTTCGCTTTAAATTCGCAGTTAATTCATATTTGTTTAGTTAATGCAACGTTAAACTCAAAAGCTTGAGTTAAAAATGCATGATTTTGGGATAACATTACTTGGAGGCACTCGTTTAGGAATTTAGAAAGTTTGTATTAAAATTTGACAGTTAATATCATGAAAAAATTATATCTGGGGATTTTCGCGATAGCTTGCCTGATGCTTTTCAACACCACTAATGTGACAGCTAACTCCAAAAAAGCTTGGATGGAGGACGATTTAATTGCACAAATTATTAAATCTATTCCAAGCCCAATTGAGATTACGGTGCTCATGAAGGAGTCGGGTGTATTATACAATAAGGAACTATTGAACGACCACAGTAAATCAGGAAAGTACGCTACTAATTTTGATAAAGCTTTAAATTTAGGAATTTACAGTACTGATTTAGGCTTTTCTAATATTTATGGGAAAACCCAAGATGCCATCCATTATTTAGATGCTGTTCAGGATTTAGCAGAAGGCTTATCTATTGAGGAGTTTTTCGAATATAGAGCCTTAAAGGATATGGCAAGCTCTGACAACTTAGATGAACTTATTCAAACTACCACTCGTAACTTTGAGAAAATCAACGATCATTTGCATGAACAAAAGCGAGATGTTATCAGTGCTTTAATGCTTAGTGGAGGATGGGTTGAGTCTACTTATTTAACTACACTTGTTTACAAGAGGGCTAATAATACTAAAGTTAGAAAAGCTTTGGCTGAAAAAATTGGAGAGCAAAAGTTAGTACTTGAGCGTTTAATGTTATTGCTTGATATTTACAGTAGCAAGCCTAGAGTGCCTGAGTTGGCAGCATCAATGCAAGAGTTACAAGATGTATACGATGAAATTGAAATTGTATCAGGACAAGGAGGAGTTGAGATTGTTGAACATCCTGATGGAAGAGTGGAGTTTATAGACAAGGGGGAAGGACATGTTGAAATTTCAGAAGAACAAATTGGGGAAATCACGAAGATCATTGATAAAATTCGTTCAAATATAATTCAGTAATCAAGAGCTTAAGCGCTTACGTTCGACCTTGAAAAACCTGTTAATATTAGGAAATTTCGTTCGAAAATAATAGTTTGCGCTTGTGCTTCGACATAATTAGAGTACCTTTAATCGGATAGTAAGACTTACACCAAAAGCTTATGAAAAAATTATTTATCATCGGATGTTTGATGGCCATCTTTGCCTTCACATCAGAAACTACGTACGCCCAGTGTAATGCCGAGCTTTACAATAACAAATGTTTGAAAAAGTTGGAGAGTGGGTTTACTTTTGTAAAGAGTTACCGTATTGACGGCAAAGGAGGAGCACGTAAAAAAATTGAATATACTTGTGTATTGAGTAAAGACACAAATTATCAATTACAAGTACAAGGTAAAGATGGAGCTGCTCAAGGAGTCATCGGCACCTTATATGACTCAAAGAGAAATAGGAAAGCAACAACTTACTACAATAACAAATTCTTTGAAAGTGTGACTTACAAATGTCGCGCAACAGGTATTTACTACCTCACCTTCACTTTCAAAGACTCTAAAAGCTATTGTGGTGCTGCTGTTTTAGGTTTCCGAAGATAACTCTAATACATTTAAGTCAATGGGAAAGTCAGTTACTGGCTTTCCCATTTTTGTTTTTATGACGTTTCATTTCTTTATTCAAGCCATCAAAAGCCTTACTCAATTTCTTTTCAATGTTAGTCTCTACTCGTTTAGTACTGGTGCATTTTAAGTAAGGGAATTTCTTTTGCAGGCTTTTTAACCGTTCTAGGTAATTTGAATAATCGTTGACATTTCCTAAATACTCTTGCGTTTTCTTATACCCTTTCACATCCCTATTCGTAGCTTCGTGCAACGCAAAGTCCAAATACTTGCCTGTATAGCGTAGCTTTTTGGAAGTTAGCCGCACTTCATGTAACGCCTCAATCGACTCTGGTTGATCAATCCCTTTTTTCAAGGCAGTTTTCTTAAATGTATCGTATTGCGTCAAAAAGTCATCCACTAATGCAGTATAGCTATTATTAATATTCACATCGGCAAGTTTTGTACTTAGAAACTTCATGGTAATCGCTTGTCGCCATACCCGGTTAAACTCCTGATTATGTAGGTTGGGCATTTTCATCAACAAATCTACTCTGATCATTTGCCGATGGTAATCAATTACGGTAAGTAGACCTCTTTTTAATTCCTGTTTATTTTTTCCTTTCCACTTTTCTCCTATGGCAGACACTTCCAAATGAAAAACGTCCCAATCCCTTAACTTACCCAATTGCTTGAGCAACTTTTTTAATGCCCGATAACATTGCTTTATCGGGTCTTGCTCTGCGGTATCTTCCAAAATTAAGACCTCTAGCATCGTAACTAACTTTCTTAAATCAACTCTAGCCTGATGTAAGTCTTCTTCATCTTGAAATTGCATAGTAGCCTCTAAATTAGTTTCGAAGCTTTGATAGATATCTAGAAATAGTTGTTTCCATTGACGAGAATCTTCATACATAATTTATTCATATTAAATTTTTATAAAATTAATATGAAAAATAAAAAAATAGGCAAGA
>JBMYQA010000052.1:0-27347 GCA_049600855.1 Flammeovirgaceae bacterium
TTCTTTTTCCAGAACTTCAGCATTGATGGCAGCCAGTGCTTCTTGTGTTGTTTGTAGCTCTTCCAGATTCTGGCGAAGTTCCTCTTCCGAAGCCTGTAATCCTTCATGCGCATAGATTAAATCCAACTCCATCGTTTTTCGCTCTTGAATATCCATCACCATTCCCGACCAAATGATACTGCCATCTGCTAACCGTTCGGGTTTCGAAAATCCCTCCATCCACTTTTCCTTCCCATCCACCAAGGTACGGAATTCTTCATGCCATATACTCAGGCTTTGGGCAGACTCGGCTATAGAGTTTTGGAAACGTGTAATATCATCAGGATGAACCTGCCCAAGGATACTGTTAGCATCTTTCATAATAATCTCAGGGTCTAGCCCATACACCTTTCGAGAACCCTTAGATACTACAGGGAAAGAAGTATTACCTTCTTTATCCCACATGAACTGGCAAATCATAGCGGGGATGCCATCAAATATTCGGCGAAGTGTTTGCTCTTTTTCAATCACTTCTGCATTTCTCATGGCCAATGCCTCTTGTGTTGCCTGTAACTCTTCCAGATTTTGGCGAAGCTCCTCTTCCGAAGCTTGCAACTCTTCCGTCCTTTCTTTTACTTTTTGATCCAATTCTTTGGCGTGTGTTTCTGCTTGTTCAAGTGCCTTTTGTTTTAAAGTAATGGTCTCTTTTTTATACGTTTCCAGTTTATCGGCTATGGCCAAAGTGAATAGGATTACTTGTAAGGAAGAACCGATAGATATGGCATTCACCGTCCATAAACTGTAAGGCAATACCCCTAGTATAAACAGAAAACTGACTATTACCCCAGCCGTTAAACAGGCATAAGCCAATATAAAAAATATGGCAGGTTTGTACCCCTTAAGGTATACCCAGCATGCTGCTGTTACCACAGTAAGCATGAGCGGCAAGGTTAATAGCACAAAGAATTGTTCAGATACCCGTTTATAACCTAAAATAGCCAGTACGATTAGAATTGCGTAACCAGCAGTTAACGTGACTAAAGCGAAATAAAATCCCCGATAACGAGTTTTGGTAATTTCTAAAAACTTTAGGTAAAATGGTAAGCATAAAGCAGTTAACAATGGAATAATGATAGACCAATAAGGAGAAAGTGCAGGCAATAACCAAGAGTCATAACCAGATATCCGAGTAGTAGCTGCTCCTGTAATTGCTAATAAGGGGATATAGTAGAGGTATAGTACATCTTTATTAAATAACCATCTTAAGAAGCTGTAAATCAGCATGAATAAGACGAGTCCTAACATAATGCTATTAAGCACATCGAAGCGGTGAGCATCAGCGATGACGCTTTCTATGGTGCCAAGATGAAGTGGGAGAGAGATGGAGCCATTACTGCTAGCCTTAACATATACACGATGTGTATCTTTAGGCAACTTAAAGTTGGGATAAGCCATCTCAAAAGAACGATTATTAAACGGCAACAATCTTCCAGCCTCTAGCTGGTCAAGTAATTGTCCTTTTGCATCTACGGCATAGAATTCCAGATGATCAATGGTGTTTGCTGAATTTTCTACTAAAAGTGGGGAAGTGGTTAGGTTGGTGATATTGAAGTAAACCCAGATTGCTGAAGCGGTGTAACCAAAGTTGATGTTTTCACTTTTATTCAAGCTAAAAGCTTCTTTTTTCTGTTGTATTTTGTTAAAATCTAAACTAGCGCTGCTATCTTCATACACATAAAGTACGTGGCTTAATAGCTGTAAAGGCGCTGCTTCTGATATTTCTACTGTTGGTTGCTGAGCAAGCACATGTATTGGTAATAAAAGAAGCAAGGGTAACCATAAAACTACATAAAGCCTTTTACTAAAGGCATGACTAAAAATAAACATTGTTACTAATGCGGCTTAATGGATGATCTACGTGCAAAAATGAGTTATTAAGTGTCTCTTAAAAGAATCGAAAGACCATATAAAGTAATATTTTTCTTACCGAATTAACTATCACTTTTAATGAATGGAAGTTCATTTCAATTCACATAGAAATATATTAAAGAAGTAACCAAAAACAGGGGGATGTTTGTTAATAGATGTTAACAAATGATTTATTGTAGAAAGGGTTTTAGTAACAGATGTGTATTGATTACTGTGTAAACTAAATTATTTAACATTCTGAAGTTGTTTGTAGAGTTAGTAAAACGTCCTCTACAAACAGCAATCGAGTAAATCTTCAGATTTACGCTTACAGCAAAATGTTAAAAAACTTCATTTGCAAAGTATTGATTATCAATAAATTAAGTGAATATGTATATAGTGTTAAATCACATCCCCATTTTTTATCCTAGCCCTAGCCCACGTATTATATTTCAGAATGCAATACAAAGCCCGAAAGCCATCTTGCCAGGTACTTTTTTTCCCTTGTTCCAGCGTACGGCCATAATAAGTAACTGCTTTTTCAAAAATGCGAACGCCTTTAATTCGAGATACTTTTGTAGTCAGTTCAGATTCAATGCCAAATCGTTTTTCTTGGAGTGTAATCTCTTTCAAATACTTGGTGCGGTAAACTTTATAGCCACAGCCCATATCGGTGAGGTTGAGGTTGGTAAACATATTGGAGATGAGTGTAAGCGCTTTATTTCCAATAGCTGGCCAAAAGGGAAGCGTGCGTTGCAAGTTATCGCCCGAAAAGCGTGAGCCAAAAACCATATCCGCTTTATTATCGACAACTGGTTCTAATAGATTGTTATATTCTTTGGGATCATATTCCAAATCTGCATCTTGAATGATTAAATAGGCTCCTGTAGCCGCTTCTATCCCTCTTTGTACGGCATAACCACGCCCTTGATTGATGGCTAACTTAATGTATTGCACATCGTGGTGAGGGTTTTTGTTTTTGTATTCGGTAACAAGCTCCCCTGTTTTATCGGTAGAACCATCATCAACAATGATAATTTGCTTTTGAATTCCATAGACCAATTTGACTCTACGAATTCGATCTAAAACCTCTAAAATATAGCTTGCCTCATTATAAACGGGAATGATAATACTAAAGCTATTTTTACTAAGCGTGGATTCTTTTTCTGTGCTCATGACGTTCCTCATTGCTTTCATTAACAAAAATGCATTAGTCTATTAAATTATACCAATAATTTTTAGTGATTGTTGGCTAAGATTCATACTAAAAAAATGGATTTTGAGTTGGATCACTACAAATGTATTGCCTAGCGTATGCTTGATTGTTGGCGAATTCCTAGAAAAAATAGGGTTCAGAAATGAAATGCCTTTTAATCTTCCGTTTTAATGTAAAATAGGTCTTGTTCATCGCTAGGGAGAATATCTAAGACATTAGATATGGTTAATTGAACTAAGGTTTCAGATGCTTTTTTAGGAGAAATGTTGGCAAACTCCGCAAAGGCATCTACTGAAATAGTCGTAGTTTCATCTAAGCGTTTCATCAATTTTCGTTCTAGTTCCCCATACTCAAACCAAGAAAACTCACTTTTCTTATGTCGCGCCTTCATAATTTGGCGTAATTCCCAGCTAGCTTGAACGCTTTTATCTAAATAGCGGTAATAGGCTCGCCCCGTTTTTCTTTTGAAATTATATATTAAAAATACGGGTTTCTTTTCGCTCTCTTTAATGGAATAAATTAAGACAGAACGCTTAGCTGTAATCGGAATTTTTTCAATGCTATATTGAGGAACTGGCTTACAATATTTATGAATGGCTTGGGTAAGTACATATTCTTCTTCTTCAACAAATTTAACCCCCCTTATTGTGGTATCATCATCTACGCCAACAATGAGTCGACCGCCTTTGTGGTTACTAAATGCCACTACTTCCTTCATGATTTTTTGAGGATCAGCAGCTTTGTGCTTAAATTCAAGGCATTCATTCTCTCCCCGTTGTACTAATCGTTCTAGTTCCTTTAGTGTCATGTTAGTTATTTTTGGGTAGTTAATTATGCGTGTTATATAGCGGATTATTTCCACTCCACCACATTTCCATCGGCCTTCAGCATCTTATTTGGAATGTATGTGGTAATATGTTGATGCAAAGTATCTAATAATTTCTGTTTGGCAAAGTTGCGTGTATAAATTAGGCTAACCTCACGTACAGGCCGATAGTTTGCTATTTTTTTGATGCGATCTTGTTGTTCTTGTGGAAGGTCGTCCAAAAATAGATCAGGTAATAAGGTAAATCCACCCTCAACATCCACTAGCTTTTTGAGCGTATCCAACGAACCACTGGTATATTCAAAAGGGCTATTTCCATCTGCTTGCTCTTGCATGGAACAGAGGTTCAGCACTTGATCTCTAAAACAATGGCCTTGACTCAATAGCCACATACCTGGCTCACTTAACGTTTTTAATGGAACTTCTTTAGATGCAAAAATTTGATGTTCAGGATGGGTGTATACCTTGATTTCCTCGTAAAATATAGGCCGTTCTTTAATTTCATCGTCTTGAATAGGAGTTACAGCAATCGCCACATCAATTACTTCTTGTTTCAGCTGTTCTACTAAAACAGCAGTTTGCTGCTCCGTTACCTTCAAGTTTACTTCGGGGTAAATTCTTGCAAATTCACCAATAAACAATGGAAGTAGCGTAGATGCTAATGTTGGAATGATTCCAATACGCAATTCTCCTGCTACTTTATCCGTATATGTCGAGATGATGTCATCAATTTTGTGGGTTTCGTTCAGGATAATGCGTGCCTGTTGAATGATTTTTGTGCCAATATCTGTAGGAATAACGGGTTGCTTACTTCTATCAAATACTTTTACGCCAAGCTCTTCTTCTAATTTTTTAATTTGCATGCTCAACGTAGGCTGTGTGATGTAGCATTTTTCTGCTGCGGTGGCAAAATGACGATACGTATCTACCGCTACAATATACTGCAATTGAATGAGTGAAATCATGGTTGTTTTTAATTGAAAATTGATCGAAAGACCCTCATCAAATGAGGGCGCAAATATATAGAGAAAATCTATAGGATGATAAGATATATTGATTTGACTGTATGGCAGTGGACATCTAGTTTTGCCCTCCGTAAAAATTAATGAACATTCAAATTATTGATACAATGGAAAGCAAATTGATCTCTGTTGGTTCTAAATTTCCTAAATTCGAAAAAGTCGCTTGTGTTTCTTTAGAAAAAGGTAAAGAATTTGGTACCATCACATCTGAAGATCACAAAAAAGATGGTCAGTGGATGGTTATGTTCTGGTGGCCGAAAGATTTCACCTTTGTATGCCCTACTGAAATTGCTGAATTCAATGCGCAATCTGGTGAATTCCGCGATCGTGATGCATTCTTAATTGGTGCTTCTACGGATTCTGAGTTCGTTCACGCTGCTTGGAGAAGAGATCACGATGACTTGAGAGACCTTAAATTCCCAATGTTGGCGGATACTTCTAAATCTTTAGCAGAAGAGTTAGGCATTTTGGAAAACAACGAAAAAATCGCTTACCGTGCTACATTCATCGTAGATCCTGAAGGGATTATACGTTGGGTAAGTGTTTACGATTTAAGCGTTGGTCGTAATGTAGAGGAAGTAATTCGTGTATTAGATGCCTTGCAAACGGACGAGCTTTGCCCTTGCAATTGGGAAAAAGGTGAAGCGACTTTAACTGCATAAGTAAAAATGAATGAGTGGGTTTTAAATTTAAAGCTCACAAGGTAGTAAATGTGATTTCATTTACACATTCATCATACATCATGGCCCCTGAAGTGTTACTTTTGGGGCTTTTTTATAAATCTATTCAATTTATAATTAGCTGTATATCAGTTGGTTGTAGGTTTTGTTAATTGAATTCTAAAAGCAATGATCAACGAAACTAAAAACGACTTTTTAAATGATTTAGCCTTAGGTGAAGCTTATAGCACACCTTCATTGGACTTATTAACCGCAGGCGAGTCACGTTATATCAAAGACTTGAGAATTAATGCAAAGAATGTATTAAAATCTCAGCACCTTTCTGCGAAGGAAGCTTTATTGATTGCCGTATCAATTGTGGCAAATAATCATCATGATGTATTATTAAATACCTATACAGAAAAAGCAAAAGCTGCTGAAGCTACCGATGCGGAAATTGCAGAAGCGGTAGCTTGTGCCTCATTATTGGCAGCCAATAATGTATTTTACCGTTTCAGGCATTTCATGAATAAGGAAAAATACAATCAATTGCCTGCTCGTATCAAAATGAATATTATGATGAACCCTGTAACAGGGAAGGAGTTTTTTGAATTGATGAGTTTGGCGGTATCTGCCGTGAATGGATGTGAAATGTGTGTGCAATCGCACGAAGCATCGTTAATCAATTTAGGCGCTACTGAAGAGCGTATTTTTGATGCAGTTAAAATTGCATCGGTAATTACGAGCTTATGCAAAGTAGTATAGCCTAACAAGAATAAAGACCTATACATTCCTCATAACTATAAATTAAGGAAAGCTCCTTTACCGAAGGTAGATAGAATTAAATGGATAGTTGTGAGGTTTTTTTGAAGTGAACGAGATCAAGCAATTTGCTTTAGATAAGGGATAGGTCAATGTTGATTTGTGGTGCTAGAAGTAGTTGCTTTCACAATCACATGATCTGAACCATTATCATAAACTTCATGATTTTCGACTTTTGGAGGAATAGTACCCAAATTCAGTTGTTGGTTACCCCAATAAATTAACGCGCAAAAACAAATCGTGACTACTAATACGCCATACGAACAATACGCATTTACTCTTTCGAGAAATTGCTTATCTTCCTCTCTCATTATTAATTGGTTTGAATGAAATGTAAGTTCTGAATATTTATACTGCAAATACCCTGCCTGTTCAAGTATACGAAAAAGTCTACTCGGAGGATGTCGAAAAGATTAAATAAGTGCTAATAAATACGAGAAAAGTACAATTAATTAGGTGAGCATTTGACCAAGACGAGTATATCTTTTAAAAGAATTACTATTTTCACCTATCTTCAAATCAATCCATGCTTATGAAACGTTTTTTTATTACCATACTTATTTTATCGTCTTATTTTTGCTTACAAGCACAGTCGGCATCAAAAGCGAGCCTAAAGAAATTAGCAAATTATATGATTGGCTCATACAATTCTGCTGCACAGGCTGCGCAAGACACGGCCTATTTTGATATCAGTTTAGAAATGTGTCGCATCTGGAAAAAAGAGAAGGGAAGCATCTGGCTCTATGTAGAGCAAGCCGTTTCTGCGAACAAAGATAAGCCCTATCGCCAACGGGTGTATCAATTACAGCAAGTAGATGCTACTACATTATCCAGCACCATTTATAGTGTTCCTGATGCTACTCAGGCAATAGGGGCTTACAAAGAAAAAAAGCCATTAGCTTATTGGAAACCAGCTGATCTTACACTACTCAAAGGATGTACCATCTACTTGAAGTATCAGGGGAAGAAATTTATTGGTGAAACGAAAGAGGGGGCTTGCACCAATAGTTGGGGTAAAGCAGCATATGCAACAAGTGAAGTAATCATTGATAAAAATCAACTCATGAGCTGGGACAGGGGATGGAATACAGATAAAGAACAAGTTTGGGGTGCAGTAAAAGGAGGGTATGTGTTTGATAAAGTAAAATGATTCCGTGAATTAAATGCCAAAATTAAACCTTTCGTAGAGAATAGCTCTTACTGTTAATACTACTATCATATTCACTTTAGCTGCTCAAAATCACTCAAGATTAGCGTAAATGCATTTCCAGTGATTTAATATTACGGCTTTTCTTTTAGTTTTCCCTCCTTCCATTCTAAGGTATTGAGCATGTGCATCATATCGTATTTAATATACTCAATAATGGGTTTGAGGGAATCGTTTTTCTCTGAGGTATTAAAATAAAGTGCTGCGCGCAAAAAGTGCGCTGTAGAATCGTGCGCATAAAAATGGAAATGACTCGGAACTTCTCCATCTAATTCAAAAACCATGGCATGTAATTCGCCTTTTTTTCCTCCTCTTGCTTGATATTCTTCAATACTAGAGGCTTTTACCGAATGTTTACGGGTGAGCTTATGGGATGTGGCAATAAAGCCATTCAGCGAATCTAATTGCTGGGCAATTGGTTTATAGGAGATGTCAACCTCAGCACCAAATTGAGGGTATTTAATCTCGATCCAACTTGGGCGCGCCAAAAAGTGTTTATCTGGTTCTACCACTGTATGTTTAGACAGCTCAAAAGTGTAAGGGTAATCCCCTGCTAACTGTACATATTCATGATCAGGCATTTCTAAACGGTGATAGCCTTTGGGTTTAGGCAAAAAGGTCTGTTCTCCTCCTGAACACGCACAAAGGATGAAGATGAAAGCAACTGAAAGGTATTTTTGCATAAAATCTTGAGTTTAAAAATGCCGAATACGAACTTGACGGATTTTCCTGTAGATAACAAGTTCTATGGCAGAATAATGCAAGACAATAACTATGCTATTCTTTATACCTGAGGTGAATAAACACAGGAAAATGATCACTGTACCCTTTGAGGTACTTTTTTCCTGCAAATGTTCGTAAAGGCGTACCTTTGTACTTTTCTGGCGTTTGCTGTTTGAGCCATTCTGGGGCATAAACATTCGCTGATTTGGGCACATAGGTCCAGCCTGATGCTGGTGAGTGAACACTGCCTGAGAGGATAATTTGATCGAGCATTTGCCAATTTCCCCTGTAATTGTAACTCCCTTTTCCTTGCTGATCTAAATGACTTAACGTATTGTATAATTCCTGCTTATTCGCGTCAAATGAATTGCCTTTTGCCTTTAAAACCTCTCGTATGCTTCGATTAGTGGGTTCATCATTAAAATCTCCCATGACGATGATCTTAGACCTAGACTTAATTTCCATTAAACTCTCAACAATTTCTCGGAGTTTGGTAGCGGCTTGAATTCTGCGCGGTTCACTTGCTTTTAAACCGCCTCTTCGCGAAGGAAAGTGATTGACAATGAAATGAATCTCTTCTCCTTTTAGTAGTCCTGTAACCAATAAAATGGATCTGGTCGTATATGCTGGATCATCTGGAAATTCCACCTTAAATGCTTTTGATGAGGTGAGTTCAAATGCTTTTTTCTTGAAAATGAGCGCGTTGTCAATGCCTCGATGATCTGGCGATTCGTGATGAACAATTTGATATTTATTTTTTCTGAGTAGCTTGTGTTTCACTAAATCTTGGAGCACTTTCTGATTTTCCACTTCGCATAAACCCAAGACTTCTGGGCCATCTTCATCGCCAATTTGTGAAATGGATCGAGCTAAATTGGCAAGTTTGAGTTTGTATTTTGCTTTATCCCATGCCTTACTAGAAGTAGGTAAAAACTCTTCGTCATTCGTATCGGGATCATCTTCAATATCAAATAAATTTTCTACATTATAAAAAGCAATGGAATACGTGTTATCATCAACAGGAATGGAAACTGAGCCACAAGCAACAAGCAAGATCATGCCTAATGCAACATACTTAAACTGATTCATAATACATTTTTGTTTGATATAGAAACCGTGTTGAGCGTGTCCAAAATAAGGAAAAAAACTTACCTATTTTGAAAAGTAATCCCTTATTTGAGATAGTCTCTTATACTTAAGTATACTATTACGCTTTTAAAACAGTTCAATCGGTAAGGGATAAATTAGGGAAGATATTAACCAAATCAAAACTGTACCGACAAGGCTAAGCCGGGAATGGGTTTACCTTCAGGAGTAGGCAGCAGTGTTGGAAGTACCTGCATTGAAAGATCATCATCAATGTCAAAATCTTTCAAATGTGCATCTACTGCCGCATCAGCAATATTTAACCCGTAGAAAAGGATGGATAGAATGATACTATAATCTCGATTTCTACGCGCATTATCTCGAATACTTCGCAGGCTAGTTTGGCTGAAACTGCTAATTGGCACCGTAGAGGGATCATTATCGGTTTGGCGTATCAGCTCATTTTTAAATTCGGTATATTGATTTTGGTTAAATCGGATCACAGCCCCAAAAGCAACAGCACCTCCATATACAATGGGGAGTTTCCAATACTTTTTATTGTAAACTTGTCCTAAACCAGGCAATACCGCCGATAATAAAGCCGCTTTGGTAGGCCGATTAATACTAGACTGCGATTCAAAATCTTTCAAGGAAGAAACCACTTTTTCCTCTACCTTCGCCTTAGTGTCCTTAGAAGATTGTGCCCAACTAAATGCATGGAATAACAAAATGAATACAAGTAGTGAGATCGTGGTTTTCATGCAAGACAATGTTTAATAATTCAATAAGTCGAGGATTCTATTTAGATCATCTTTATTCTCAAAAGGGATTTTGATTTCGCCTTTACCTTGATCATTAGAGTTGACTTTTACCCGAGTACTGAATTGAGACTGTAATTTGTGCTCAACTTCTTGAATGGCACGCTGAGTTTCAGAAACACTTTTTTGAAGCGTTTTTTCACTACCTTTTAAGCTATTACTTAATAAATTACGTACCAGCTCTTCTACTTTTCGAACAGAAAGTCCTTCTTCGATGATTTTCTTGTAAATCAGCAGTTGTTGAGAGATGTCATCAATGTTTACCAATGCCCTGGCATGCCCCATTGACAATTTTTTAGATCGCAATCCTTGTTGAATACTGGCAGGAAGCTTTAAGAGGCGTAAGTAGTTGGTTACCGTAGATCGCTTTTTCCCGACACGTTCACCTAAATCCTCTTGCCTTAACTCACATTCAGTCATTAAGCGATTGTAGCTGAGGGCGATTTCTATGGGGTTTAGGTCTTGGCGTTGAATATTTTCAATCAAAGCCATTTCCAGCATTTGCTGATCGTTGGCCGTTCGTATGTAGGCTGGTATGGTTTCAAGTCCAGCAATTTTAGAAGCGCGCAACCTGCGTTCGCCCGAAATGAGCTGGTATTCCTGACCTGAAAGCTTGCGTACTGTAATGGGTTGTATAATGCCATGCTCTTTGATAGAGTCGGCAAGTTCATCTAATGCTTCTTGTTCGAGTTCAAAAGATTCTTCACTTCTAGGCTGAAAAGGGTTTGTTTCGATAAACTCAAGAGGAACCTCTGATACTGAGTCAACAGTTGAAGAAGTACTTTCTTTTTCTACAGGAGTATTCACCTCAGCATCAGATAATAAAGCGCCCAAGCCCCTACCTAGTGCATTTTTTCTTTTCTTCAATGTTGGTTTTTTAGCCATCTATTAATGAGATTAAATTTTAATCAACACTACGAACAACAGTACAGTCTTTAAGTAATACTGCAAAAATACAACAATCAGTTCCTTTCTCAGAAACTGATTGCTAAATTAACTATGATTAGCTGATATCTGGATAGATTTAAACTTTTTTTAACCTTGAAGTTCAGATTTCAGAATTATTAATTTTCAGTAAAATGGCCTACGATTTTACTAATTCCGCATTTTTTGCTAGAATTTCTTGTGCTAAGTTTAAGTAGCTGATAGCTCCTTTACTTTCGGCATCATAAGCAATTACAGGAACACTAAAACTAGGTGCTTCACTGAGTTTGATATTTCTTGGGATAATGGTTTGGAAAGCCATATCTTGAAAGTGTGTACGGATTTCATTTACCACTTGGTTGGACAAGCGAAGTCGAACGTCGTACATCGTCAATAAAATCCCTTCAATCAATAAGTTAGTGTTTAATCGCGATTGAATGATTTTAATGGTATTGAGGAGTTTGCCGAGTCCTTCCAACGCGTAATATTCACATTGTACAGGTACGAGTACAGAATCGGCAGCTGTTAAGGAATTTACGGTGATTAATCCCAAAGAAGGCGAGCAATCAATGATGATAAAATCATAGGCATCTTTTACTGGCTTGAGTGCTTCTCGCATGCGTTCTTCTCGATGATTAATATTAATCATTTCTACTTCAGCACCAACTAAATCAATGTTTGAAGGCACAATATCGAGGTAATCGAAGTCAGTTTCTTGAATGATTTTACGGATATCAATGCCATCGTCCATCATGCATTGGTAAATGCTATTTTCATGTTCTTTTGGGTTGAGTCCCAAACCAGAAGTGGCATTAGCTTGAGGGTCAGCATCAATCACTAAAGCGTTGTATTCCAGAGCTGCAAAACTAGCAGCGAGATTTACAGCTGTTGTTGTTTTACCTACTCCTCCTTTTTGATTGGCAATTGCAATAATTTTCCCCATTGTACTTAGTATTCAAATGTTAAGAAGTAATCAAAGCGGTTAGTTGCTTACACTTCTTGCCTCAAGCATATTTTATGTATAAATTCAATGAATTTGAAAAGATCAATACCCATCGTTTACCGATTAGTATAATGTGCGAAAAAAATAAAAAACAATGAGCTTCAAAATACTACATCTAAAAATATGCTTGTTCTATCGTAAATTTTCTTATGGACTACGAATGCTCCAAATATTTTGCTATACTTGAAATAGAAAATTGATTTTCAAGTGTTTTAGAAAAATTCTAATTAAATTTAGGTATTGTTTTTTGATTTTTTTTCCGCAATCTTTATGGCGGCAAATATAAGTGATTTAGTGTAATTAATACTAATTGATAGAGATTATGCACAAACAACTTCTACTATTATTCATTCTTGCAGGACTCTTAATTTCATGTAATCCCAATCAAAATGGAAGTGAAGGGGAAAATACTGGTGGAAAGAAAATTTTCAGGATGAACCAAACTGAAGAATTGACTTCTACTGACCCCGCTTTTGCGAACAATCAATCAAATATTTGGGTAACTTCGCAACTCTACTCTGGCTTATTTGAGTTTACAGAGGATTTACACGAGCATCCTGCTATTGCAGAAACTTGGAACATCTCAGAAGATGGATTGGTTTATACCATTAACATCAAGAAAGGTGTATACTTCCATGACGACAAGGTCTTTCCGAATGGCGAAGGTCGCGAAGTAACCGCGGAAGATTTCGTGTACAGCTTCAATCGTATTATTGACCCAGCTACAGCAAGCCGTGGTGCATGGATTTTTAACGACAAAGTGTTGCGTAATGCTGATGGAACAGTATCTGATACCTGTTTCAAAGCAGTGAACTCGCATACCCTTCGCATTTACTTGGATGAACCTTTTCCTCCTTTCTTGATGATCTTAGCAATGCCATATACCTATGTGGTACCTAAAGAAGCAGTGCAAGAATATGGAAGAGATTTCAGAAGCCATCCTGTAGGAACAGGAGCATTTACGTTGAAACAATGGGATCAAGGAAATTCATTGATTTTGGAGAAAAATCAAAACTATTGGGATCAGGATAAAGATCATAATAGACTTCCAAGATTAGATATTGTTCAAGTGTCATTTATCCCAGACAAAACCCAAGAGTTTAGGGCTTTCCAAAAAGGTGACTTAGACTTTATTGCTGGTGTGGATGCAAATACCATCGATAAAATATTGAAGAAAGATGGCACTGTTCGTGAAGAAATTGCTCAAAACTTTAAGCTACAGAAAATTCCTTATTTAAGTACGGAATATGTAGGATTCCAACTAGATCCTAAAAAGTATGAGTCCAGCGATCATCCAATTTTGAACAAGAAAGTGAGACAAGCTTTAAGTTATGCGGTTAATCGTGATGAGTTGGTTTCCTTCCTAAGAAATAACTTAGGTACGCCAGCAACTAATGGCTTTGTGCCTTCTGCATTGCCTTCATTTGATGAAGGAAAGGTAAAAGGATATACCTATGACCCTAAAAAAGCCAATGAATTATTGAAAGAAGCTGGCTTCCCCGATGGTAAAGGTTTCCCTAAGTTGAAGTTTAATTCAACCAATGACTATAAAGAGATGGCTGAGTATTTGCAAAAGCAATGGTCGTCTGTATTAGGCATTGACATAGAAATTGAGGTAAATCCTTTCTCCGCTCACCAACAAATGGTAGATAATGGACAAGTAAAACTTTTCCGTGGTGCTTGGCTAGGAGATTACCCTGATGAAGAAAACTTCTTATCGTGTTTCTATGGTGAAAATTCAGCCCCGAATGGTCCTAACAAAACACGCTATAACAAGGATTTATTTGATAATACCTATGAAATTGTTCATCAAGAGAAAGATGGATGGAAGCGGCATGAAATGTATCATCGACTCGATCAGATGGTGATGGATGATTGCGCTGTCATCGTATTATACTACGACCAAGTATTGAGATTAATGAGTAAAAAAGTGAAAAATCTCAAAACGAGTGCGATGAACGATCTAAGACTTGACGAAGTTGATATGGACATTTCTGAAGTGACTTCAACGAACTAAGCATTAAAATTGCACATTTTTTGTGCTAAACCTTCCGATTCTATATTTGAAGCGGAAGGTTTTTTTGTTTTTGAGACAGTAAATGCATCGACAATTCGTATTGCTACATTTATGCATACGTTTTACCAGTTTTTAGTACTTGCTTATTCAAAAGCCACTGAAATCCATTTATTTTCGCTTTAAGCTTAGAAAAACCATTAATTAAACCAATAAGCAAAAAGGATGATGATTGCTTACTGATTTCAGAAATTTCATGAATATGTTGCGTAGCTTAGTTTTTATGATTTGCATGATCTGTTCCCAACTTTGCTGGGCACAGTATAAAATATACCTTAATGAAGGAGCAAAATTAACCAATAATACCACGATTCAAGTCGATCTATTTCATGCTACTGCTACAGAAATGCAGTTGTGTAATGGCTTAAACATGGAACGTGAAAAGTGGCAAGCTTACCAGCGGAAAAATACGCTAACCCTACCTGATGGCGATGGTAAAAAAGTGGTTTCTGTGCGATTTAAAGAAGCGAGTGGAAAAATAACGGAACAATACATTGCCTCCATTATTTTAGATACGACCCCGCCAATAAATCCCCGCTTACAAATTGGAAATGGAGAGGTGACGAATAGTCCTTTAAGAAATAAACTGCTTTTATTAGTCACGGAGGCGAGTTTTATGAAAGTGAGCAATGATCCTTCATTTGTGGAAGAGCGTTGGTTGCCTTTTGATTCCACACTCGTGTGGGAATTGCCTACAGGTGACGGGGAAAAAACCGTCTATGCCAAATTTAAAGACGAAGTGGGCAACGAGACAGATGTGATTTCAAATACAATTTTATTAGATACGAAAGCTCCCTATAACACATCAATTAAAATCACTACAGAGCATAGCATAAGAAGTGCTGATGGTACCATAGCATATACTAATGATACTTCTAAAGTAGTAAACTTAGAAATCCGTGCAGCGGATGCAATGGAGATGATGTTGAGCAATGTACATACTTTTTATGAGGCAAAGTGGGAACCTTACCAAGAGTCTGTCAAAGGTTGGGCGTTGCAAAAAGCAGGAGTAGATGGAGCACATTTTGTTTATGTACGATTTAGAGATCGGGCAGGAAATGTATCTAAAAGTGCATCGGATGAAATCCATGTAGATACGCACCCTCCTGTCGATATGAAATTCTTACTCAACGAGAATAAACCCATTACCAATGATGAAAACATTAAACTAACCATTTTTGCAAGGGGTTGCGACTTTATGAAAATTAGTGAAACTAAAGATTTTTCCGATGCAAAGTGGGAACCCTACAGTACGGTAAAGTATTGGAAATTATCAGGAGAGGATGGAATGCGGAGGGTATATATTATTTACAAGGATTCAGCAAATAATGAAACTAAAGTCGTTACCGATGGCATCTTACTAGATCGTAAAAAACCGTACGATTTACAGATGATACTGGAGGGAGGGAGCAACCGCATTCGTGGTTCTAGCGTAACCGTAGAACTCATCGCCAAAGGCGCAAATCAAATGCAGGTTAGCCTCAATTCAGAATTTAAAGGCGCAAATTGGATTGCTTATAATGAATCTCCCTTTCAGCTACAGCTTACTGGAAAACGCGGCTTACGAACAGTGTATGCTCGATTTCGAGATGAAGCGGGAAATATCACGGAAACGGTATCGGGCGAGGTTATTTTAGAAGAAGTGCCATTAAATTGTAAAGTAGTCATCAATAACGGGAATGAATTCGCAAATGGCGTAGAGAATATTGTGAACTTATCACTTTTTGCTACTCATGCTAATCAAATGATGATTTCTAACCGTCCAGATTTTAGAAGAGCTGGATGGGAACCTTATCGAACAGAAATGATTTGGCCTTTAGAAGAAGGCGAAGGGCCTAAATTGGTTTATGTAAAGTTTAAAAGTCGTACAGGAACAGAGTCGGATATGGTATTAGATGATATTATTGTAGACCGAAGTGGGCCGTATGATTTGGGGATGGAGATTAACAGTGGTGAAAATAGCACACTGGAACAAATATTAAGTGTTGAGGTAAAAGCGCAGGATGCCAATTTAATGCAAATTGCGACAAGTCCAGACTTTAAAGGGGTACTTTGGAAAAACTACACTTCTAAGCCCCAACAAATTAAAGCGTTAGACGGAGGTGGGGTACAGCGTATTTATGCGCGGTTTCGAGATTTAGCAGGCAATATCACAGCGCCCATTGTTGATGAAATATTATTTGAGATTCAACCATTGGATAATTCGGTAATGATTAATAATGGCAATACATTTTGTACGTCAAAAGATCGTAAAGCCATATTGACTTTACGCTCACAAAATGCAACTGAAATGATGATTGCCAATCAAGAAGATTTTGCGGGTGGAAAGTGGGAACCTTTTGATAAGTATAAATTGTGGGATTTAGGTGGAGAAGATGGGTTTAAACGGGTGTATGTAAAGTTTCGAAGCCATACAAAAACAGAATCAGAAGTAGTAAATGCTTCCATTATATTAGATCGCACTCCGCCACATGATACCAAGATGTGGTTGAGTAAGACTCGGGCAGGTATTGCGATTAATCCAAGTTTACTTTACGTTTCGGTTACTGCCGAAGATGCTGCAATGATGCAAATCAGTAATTCCCCACAGTTTAGCAGCAATCACTGGACTTGGTCACAGTATACCGATTTGAGTTTTATTCATGAGATCGGTGTAAGACAAGGTGAAGTGACGGTTTGGGTTCGGTTTAAAGATGAAGCAGGAAATGTTTCCACACCGATCAGTCAACGTATTTTTGTAGACCAGCGAGCTCCTAAAGGTAATTCGGTGATCATAAAGGAAAATTCTCCGTACATCAACCATAAAAAAGTAGCCTTGGAGTTACACAGTTCTGATGCTGCAGAGATGAGGCTGGGTGCGAGTGCTAATTTAGAGCGGGTAGCTTGGCAGCCCTATCAAAAATCTATAGATTGGGAGTTTAAAGGAGAAGATGGTATAAAGCATGTGTATGTGCAATATAAAGATCAAACAAATAATATTTCCAAACCAGTTTCAGCAAGTATTGAACTGGATCGAGAAGGGCCTTCATATGGAAAAATTGAGATTGTCGATCAGTATTGCACCAATCCTTTACGAGTAATACACCTGAAGTTTTTTACTGAAGGAGCTACAAAAATGATGGTGAGTAATGAGCCTGATTTTAAAGATGCTGCTTGGCAACGCGTAAAGCCTGAAATCAAGCAGTGGCGATTGAGTGATGAAGACGGTATTCGAACGGTTTATGCGAAATTTGCTGATGAGGCTGAAAATGAAACACGCGTGTATTCAGATAATATTTTATTAGACCGACAGGCTCCTAAAGGCTCTATTACATTTAATGATGGGGCTGATTATACTACAGCACCTGATGTAACATTAACTATTGATTATGGTGATGCAGTGAAGATGATGTTGAGCCGATCACCAAACTTTGAGGCACCCGCTACTTGGGAAGAGGTAGATGAAAAACGAGCTTGGAAATTAGATGAAGTGGAAGGATTACGTAGTATTTATATGAAATTGATTGATAAAGCAGGCAATGTATCAGAAGCGTTTATGGATACAATTCTGTTAGATACAGAAGCACCAATTGTTCGTGCTGTCGTGATTAATAATAATATTTCAGCAGTAAAAACAGGCAAACCAGTTTTTATTAACTCAAAGGTAATGGGAGCTAAATTTATGATGGTGAGTAATCATCCTGATATGGCAAGTGCCACTTGGGAACCATATTTCGCAAATAAGGAATGGAAACTTGACTTAGAAGAAGGTTTAAAAACGGTTTATGTCAAGTTTAAAGACGAGTATGGTAATGAAACTCAGGTGTTTACGGATAGTATTCAGACCTATGATAAACTCTATAGAGTAACAAAATAAACGATAACTCCCATGAAGAGTTGTTAGAGATTGCTTTGAAATTAGTCATAAAATTCATGCTAAAAAAATTAAGAACACATTTTAAAACAGTCTATTAGTACACTGTAAAATAAGTTAGATTAATAAACACGTTTCAACTTTAAATTAACAAACTAAATGGATTTATTTCCAGAGTCGTTAGACCATTATATTGAACAGCACACTTCGCCTGAAAGTGAAGTATTAGAAGAACTCAACCGTGAGACGAATCTTAATGTGCTGATGCCTCGGATGCTGTCTGGACACATTCAAGGCGTGGTGCTCAAAATGATTTCACACATGATACGGCCCAAAAGAATCCTAGAAATTGGTACGTATACGGGATATTCAGGCATCTGTTTGGCTGATGGGCTTACAGCAGATGGCCTGTTGTACACCATTGATATCAACGAGGAGTTAGAAGATATGGTAAGTAGTTATTTAAAAAAGGCTGGAGTAGATCATAAAGTGAAGCAATTGATTGGGGATGCGATGGAAATTATTCCTACGCTGAATGAAACCTTCGATTTGGTATTCATTGATGCTGATAAAGTCAATTATGTGAATTATTACCACATGGTATTTGACAAAGTAAGAGTTGGGGGATATTTTTTGGCAGACAATGTGCTTTGGAGTGGCAAAGTAGCTGACGATACCAAACAAGATAAAGACACCAATGCATTAAGAGAACTGAATGCCTTAATACAAAATGATGATCGTGTGGAAAATGTGATTCTCTCTGTAAGAGATGGACTGCTGTTGGCTAGAAAACTGAAGGATTGAGTATATTGTCCAGCAGTTGAAATTTTTGAACGAAATGCTAAAATAACCTTAGTTCCAATAACCTATGCTAACTAGAAGACCAAGAAGAAATAGAAAATCGGCAGCAGTGAGAGCTTTAGTAGAAGAAACGAGCTTAGCTGTCAATGATTTTATTTTTCCATTATTTTTAATTGAAGGAAATAGCCAGCAAGTAGAAGTAAGTTCTATGCCTGGCATTTACCGCTATTCGTTGGATAACCTACTGAAAGAAATGGAACAATGTTTAGCACTGGGCATTAAAGGATTTGCTGTATTCCCTAGCCTTTCAGACGATAAGAAAGATAAATACGCCACAGAAAGCTATAACCCAGATGGCTTGTATTTGAAGGCATTACGAGAGATTAAAACGCGATTTCCAGAATCGTGCATCATGACTGACGTGGCTATGGACCCCTATAGTTCTGATGGGCATGATGGCATTTATCAGGATGGCGAAATCTTGAATGATGAAACCTTGGAAGTGTTGGGTAAGATGACTGTTGCTCAAGCGGAAACAGGTGTAGATATCATTGGGCCATCAGACATGATGGACGGCAGAGTGGGGTATTTGCGCTCAATCTTAGATGATGAAGGGTTTTCCAATACATCAATCATGTCGTATACTGCGAAATACGCCAGTGCTTTTTATGGACCTTTTCGAGATGCATTGGATTCGGCACCAAAAGCTGGAGATAAAAAGACCTATCAGATGAATCCTGCTAATGCACAAGAGGCATTAATTGAGGCTGAGCTAGATTTTGGGGAAGGCGCAGATTTTATGATGGTAAAGCCTGCTTTAGCGTATTTAGATGTGATTCGTTTACTCGCTGATAATTACGATATCCCAATTACGGCTTACAATGTAAGTGGTGAATATGCCATGTTGAAAGCTGCTGCCCAAAAAGGATGGCTGGATGGCGAAAAAGTGATGTTAGAAAGCCTTACGAGTATGAAAAGGGCTGGGGCAAGTATCATTCTTACTTATTTTGCAAAAGAAGTTGCTCAATTAATGAAGTAAGCAATTGCCCTTAATGGGAAAATGACATAAAGAAAGCCTCCCACTAGGAGGCTTTTATATTGTCGTGGTATTTTCAATGTTCGATTTGTCAGTATTCAACGCAGCTTACCCTTGTGGATACTGTTTTGCCTTTCTTAACGAAGAAATATTCGTTAATCAAATTTACGAATAAAAAGAGAATTAAAGTAGGCTAGCCTGAAAGTATGATGCTTTTGTTATGTAAGATTACTATGGTTTCAATACGATAATTGATATTTATATCATAATCTATAAAATAAAGTTCGTGAATTAGCCGTTTTTTATCATCACGGTTTACCGTGATTTTAGTGTAGTAGACAAGAAACGCAAACCAATAGACTGCATGATTTCAACAAGTAATTGAGACGATTGTCCAAGCCGTAACGTTTTTCATCAAAAAGATATTTCTATTCCCTCTTTGAAAATTTATATTCGCTAGTAGAAACGTTCAGATATAAAGCAGCACAGAGAAAAAACTCCATGGACTCATTAACACAAATTGTACTAGGGGCATCAGTAGGCGAAGCCGTATGTGGAAAGAAAATAGGAAATAAGGCAATGGTTGTCGGAGCTATAGCTGGAACAATTCCCGACCTTGATGTTTTAGCCCGCCCTTTTCAAGATATGGTCCAATACCTGTATTATCATCGTAGCATTACCCACTCGTTGTTGTTTGCTTTTGTCCTGTCGCCAGTATTTGCGTGGCTCACCGATAAACTCCTGAAAGATAAACGGGTAAGTGTGAAGGAATGGACTTGGCTTTTCTTTTTAGGCTTCACTACTCATGCTGCCTTGGATTGCTTTACTACCTGGGGAACAAAGGTGTTCTACCCATTTAGTGCCCATCCAATTGCTTTTCATTCCATTTTTGTGATCGATCCGTTATATACGATCCCGTTCATTATCTTTTTGCTCTTATCGGCCTTTACACGCATCACAAATCCGATGCGGACCTATTACAATCAGTTAGGCTTAATTTTTAGTACCGTTTATTTATTGGTGACCTTGATTAACAAAGGCATTGCCAATAAAATATTTGAAAAGAACTTAGAAGCAAAAGGGTTGACCTATCAAAGCTATATCTCTAAACCTACGCCATTTAATTCCATACTATGGACTGCTACTGCTAAAACAGAAACTGGTTACTATTCTGGTTTCCACTCGTTGTTGGATAATGATCACCTAGTAGACTACCGCTTTTTACCTGCTAATCACGATTTGTTAAACGATTACTTGATGCATCCAAAGGTTAAACAGTTAATTGAAGTCACTCAAGGTTATTATGCGGTAGAAAAAGCGGATAAGGGAGTCTATATTAATGATTTGCGTTTTGGTGAATTTAAAGGTTGGGGAGAGCAAGGACGTGTGTTTGTATTCAAATATCACATTTGGAAAGAGGGAGATGAGTTAAAGATGGATCAAATTAACTTTAGACCAGCTAATGTATGGGAGTATCTCATTCCGTATTGGGAACGATTGAAAGGAAATAAACAAACAGCGATGACACAAGATTAGCTGGATTGGAAACGGTATATCAAAGGCTAACTTTCAACATGCTCGACTTGCTCTATGGGTAGGATAATGGTGAATTTACTTCCAGCGTTTGGTCGACTTTCCACATTAATTTGTCCACCAATGCGATACACGAGAGATTTTGCGGAAAATAAGCCTAATCCCTTACCCGCAAAGCCTTCATGAAAACGCTGGTATACGCCAAATACTTTATCGCCATAGCGCTCTAAGTCAATGCCAATGCCGTTATCAATAATTGAAAGCATGATCGTTTCTTTATTGCGATCAATTTTAATTTGTATTTCTGGTGTAATGCTAGGCTGATGGAACTTAATCGCATTAGAGATCAATTGGTACAGGATATCTTCAAGCGCATGTTTGTTGGTGTAGAGTGTCCCATCTTTAAAGTTTCTGATAATGACTGCGCCAGCATCAGAAATTTGAGCATTTAAGGCATTTTCAACTTTCCCAAGTAATTGATCGAGATCCACTTCTTCAAATTGTACCCCTTCTTGCTCATCTTCTTCATGATGGATAATAGAGCTTAAATCGCGAATGACGGTGTCGAGCTTTAGCGCTACATCTTTAACTTTTTTAAAAATATCTGTGTAATCATCAATACTGTGGAGTGCATCAACATCTACTAATTGGATTAAGCCAAGTAGACTGGCTACTGGGCCTCTAAAGTTATGGGCGGCTAGAAAGGCAAACTGTTCTAACTTTTCAGTATGGTTTAATAAACGGAGGTTACTGTTGGTTAATTGTTGAGTGCGTCGTTCAACTTGTAACTTTAAATCTTGGTTATACGCTTTGAGCTGCTCATTTTTATTATGGATTAATTCTTGTGCTTCCGCCAATAAGCGGTTTTGAGTCATGAGTTGATCACGTTGCCGTGTAATTTCTTCTTGTTTGTGAAGGAGTTCTTCTTTTTGACTTTCAACTTTTTCGGTACGATCCTGAACTTTTTGCTCTAACCGCTCATTGTGTTCATTCAGCAGCACAATCAGCTTTTCTCGTTCTCGAATGAGCTTTTGGTGTTCGAGTGCACGTTCGAATGTCCGTTCGAGTAATTCTTTTTCCCAAGGCTTGTTGAGGTAGCAATAGATACCACATTCGTTGATGGCTTCTTTAATGACTGACATTTCACTGTAGCCCGTTAAAATCATCAATAGAATGTCAGGATAACTTTGATTGACAATTTTCAACAATTCTACGCCGGTCATGCCAGGCATCATCTGGTCTGTAACCAATATATCAATATGTTCCTGCTTGAGTAACTCTAAAGCTTCTTGTCCAGACGTTGCCGTGAGAATACGGTATTTGCGTCTGAATAAGGCCTTAAAGTTTCGTAGGTTGATGATTTCATCATCTACATACAATATGCGACTTTTTTCCTCTACCATTAAAATAAATGATTAGCACTTGGCTACTCAAACAAAATTAATAACTTACTTTTAACAAGGTGTACAGTCATTTAGTTTTATTAGCAATTTAGTTTGAGAAAACAGTGGTACTCAGCTTTTTAGCGACTGTTTGAATTTTTTGTTTAGAGTTAAAAACAGTCTCTGAGAACACGCATGACTATCAAATAGCGTATAATTTATGCTGTTATTTGACGAAGCACTTTAGTGAATCCCCATACATAAATGTCGATTTCCTGATTTATATGCGTGTTATTCATGACTTATTGGTAAATAAATTTTGAACTCTGTCCCTTTATTCTCTTCAGAAAACACCTCTATTCTTCCTTGATGCTTATCGATAATCGAGTGACTAATACTTAAGCCCAAACCAGTGCCTACTCCAACCTTTTTGGTGGTATAAAAAGGTTCAAATATACGTTGCATTACAGCGTCACTCATACCAGAACCCGTATCTGATATGCTGATTGCCACTTGGTTTGGCGCGTGAATACTTGTAAGAATCGTGATGCTACCCGTATGCTTGATTGCTTGCTCTGCGTTACTTAAAATATTCATAAATACCTGATTGATTTGTCCGATATTACATGCAATCGAAGGTAAATCAGGATGATAATGCTTAATCACCTCAATGCGATCTTTCAACTTATTTTGAAGCAAAACGAGCGTTGAGTCTAGTGCTTCATGTAAATCGACACCAGGGCTTAAACTATCATCACTTCTCGAAAAGTTACGAAGAACTCGCACAATCTCTACAGTCCGTTCAGCACCTTTTTGTATGCTATCAATCCCATCTTTTAGAAAACCCACAGCTTCGTCAAACTCCAATACTTCTTTCATTGCTTTAATGCGCTGTATAATGACTTCTTTTTCTGATTCAGATGAGGCATTTTCAAAATGAGTATATTCTGCAAGTAACTCTAAAATGGGTGCTAGGTAATCTTCTAAAATATAGATACCACCTTGTATAAAGTTAACAGGATTATTGATTTCATGCGCTACTCCAGCAGTAAGAATGCCTAATGACGACATTTTTTCGGAATGTTCTAAATTACTTTGTGCTTGTTTCAGTTGATTTAAAGCACGTTGTAAATCGAGTTCTACTTTTTTAAGTGTGGTAATGTCTACTTCAAAACTCAGTAAAAGCTCTTCATCTAGTCCCAAGTTGTGCGATTGAACCAACTTTTTACCTACTAACATTTCTTTTTCCCCTTCAGTAGTCTGCTTTTTCACCTCAAACCATTCTACTTCGCCTTGGTGTTGCCGAGCTTGTACATCGTGGGCCTCATATACACTGGCAAGCTGAACAGGGAAGATTTCTCTCGCTTTTTTTCCAATAATATCTTTCAAGGATTTTCCCGTGTAATTCAAGCCAAGCTGATTAAAAAATAAGTACTGACCCGACTTGTTTTTTAAGGAAATACTGATGGGCAGTGAGTCTAGAATTTGCTGTAGTTTTTCTTGTTCCGCTTCTTTTTCCTGTTCAATTTTAATTTTTTCGGTAATGTCTTGCACCATGATAATATTCATATGAATATCATCCACTTCTTGCCGAAGAAAAGCACCACTTAGATTTACCCATACCACGCTACCATCTTTATGGATATAGCGTTTTTTAATGGAGTAGTATTTTCGTTGGTTATGGATCACTTCATCCACTAAAGACTGTTCCTTAAATTTATCTTCAGGATGCGTGAGCATATGAAATAATTCCATAGCCGATTTTTTTGTCAACTCTTCACGGGTATACCCCAAGATTTTGGCAAAGGCATTATTAATGATGACTTTTTTGTCGGAATAGATGAATGCAATAATCCCAAAAGGAGCCTGTTCAAATAACTTTCGAAAGTTTTGAACGCGATCGAGCAATTCTTGGTGAGCCTTCCAGCGTTGAAAGGCTTGAGAGATGATGTGGGCTACAGTATGTAAAAAACCTTGTATTTCTTCCCGCACTGATTCGGTACCAGAAATGCCGAAAAATGAATAACCAATCAGCGCCTGATGGTAAAGAAGTGGGTAACAGATGCCTTGCGTTAAACCAAATTGGTTCAGCCAACTGTGCTGTTGATCTTTACTTGTTAAGATCAAATGACCATGTGCTTTTAATGCTTGAAGTTCATGATCTGCTAGCTTCGGAAAGTCTGGATGAGCTTGTTTGTGCTTTTGCCAACTGGCAATTTGATGGCTAGTATCTTCTTTAATTTTAATTAAAAAGATGCATTGAAGTTCGGCTTGTGTGCCAATTTTAGGCAAAACTGTGGTGATGCATGCTTCAAAATCATCCGTTTGATTAAAAGCGGCTGAGACTTCCGACAAAGCGGTTTGCAGTGCTAGGTTTCGTTGTATGTTAGATAAAATCTCTTGTTGACGAGTGATATCATGTGCAATGCCTTCTACCCCAATGAGCTCACCTGTCGAATTAAAAATAGGAACCTCTGAAATTTCAAAATGCCGCTTTCTGAGGCGATTATCCAAGATTTCGATCTTAAACGCAGGCATTTGTTTCCCTTCCAATGTTTTTAAAGAAAACTCAAGCGCTTTTTTATTTAAGTCAGAACGAGTAAAGTGCTGAAAAAAGCCTGGATGCCACTCTTCTTTCGAAAAACCAAGGATTTTATATACGGATGGGCTGATGTACGTCAGCTGATTGTGGGCATCTTTAGCATAAAAAATGTATTCACCCTGAAGGTTTTCTACAATTTGCCGATACTTCGTTGATGCGATTTCCTCCTGTTCAGTAAGTTTCGGTTGACTTAAACCTTTTAAGTAGCTATTTGAGTAAGAAAGTGAGAGCCGATGCGCAAGGGTTGAGTCAATGGCGTAGTGATTGACTTCAATGTTTTCTGCTTGTTGCGCAAATTTTCCAATGGCCAAATGCAGCTGAGCAGCTGAATGCGGCCACGGTAGGTAATGGCGTATGCATTCATCGTTGAATAATGTGATTAATTGTAAAGGATCAACCTGTTGGGCAATTAAGATAATTGGAATAGCAGGATGATTTTTACTTAATATTTTCGGGAGATGCTGATCAGCTGTGTGTTGGATGTTGTGACTGAGTAGGATTGCTGCATAATCTTCGATGATGGTGTGCGGCAAATCATGTATAAATTCAAGCTTATAGGCATCCGAGAGAATAGGAGTAATTTTCTCGGTGCAATCAAAATTTCCTATCATCAAGAGGAGTTTCTCCTGCATTTCCTTAAGCTATAAAATTGAACTTTCCAGCAAACATATTGAAGTGATTTAACCGATTTACCAACTTGATTGTAAGTATTTACTTTCCAAATGATCTAAAATAAGTGTCAAGTTTTCTGGAGAAATGTAATTTGTATGTGCAGAAAGCTTGGTCCAAAATTTTGGAAATGATGGAAATCAATGACTTGTGATATTGTTACAATAGTATGATGGCTGTTATTTAAATCACCTCATAAATATAGCTAGAAAGTTATGGAGAAACATACGCCTTTAGTTTTGTTCACGATTATTAAGTAAATCACGGTAACTTTTAATAGGCAATCGTAGTTTCTAGGCGCTCCGCACTCAGTCTAAAATACCGCGATTTATCGTATAAGGCAGCTCGAATGATGTTGTTGTGTTGTTTGTTATGAGTTAAACAGGTATTTCGAACCTTGATACTTTTGACCTGTTTCGCCTTCGTGTACAAGTCGCAATAGATATGCGTTAGTAGTGCTTCTTGTTCAAATGACCAGTTGGTAAACTGCACCGCTTTTTGATCAAAACTGAAATCGAGGTTTGCCATGATGTATTCTGCCAGGCAATCTTCTAATTCATCTTGAGCAGCACTCCCGTTGATTTCTTTTAAGTGAGGATAGTGCGATTGAATTTCTGCCAAAATGCTTTCTTTATCAAAATTAATCCCAAGGTGATACCCATCAACATCTTCAGAAATATCGAAATAAGCCACATTAAAGGTGTGGGCACTCGTAAAATGAGGAAGAACTGCGAGCAAAAAAAGGGAGAATAGCTTGGCTTTCATAGTTAGGGATTTTTTGGATTAGACGATGGATAAATCCTGAACTTGCTCATGTATCCGAAAAATATCTTTCATACTGCGCAAATAAATTGCAGGGATTGCTCTTTTTTTTGTAAAAACAGCATAAGAATACCATGAAACTACCAACCTATCAATTATTCGGTTCGCCATCATCTCAAGATGTAGATGTGGTATTTTTTGTAGATCAAATCCCTTCCATCAAAGTTGCTAGTCAACAAAGTAAGCAATTAGGAGAGAAGCTGGGTAAGCATTTGGGAACGGCTAAGGCGGTTAATGCCAATTTAGCTGTTTTAGGAAACGCAGGGCATTTGATTGCCGTTTATAAGGGAACAACAGATGAACTGAATAATGCCTTACTGCGTACTTATGCTTTTCATGACCAAGCGCATCCTTTACAAATTCATACTTCGTTAAAGAGAGA
>JBMYQA010000053.1:0-27329 GCA_049600855.1 Flammeovirgaceae bacterium
GTTCTAGGTTGTTGTTCCCACTCCCCAAACTGTGCCAGTAGTAGATCCAATTAGGATCAGCAAAAGAAGTGGAAAGTTCGATTTGTCCGATGCAAGGATTTGCTACTTGCTGGATGGCAGCAAGCGTAGGCATGGGAGCGATCAGTGTGCTCGGGCAGGATACCGTTGGGCTGAGTTCATCCTGCACGGAGCTTAAAAAGGAGCCAGCCGACACGGTTAACTTAGTCGTTACCCCTTCCTGCCATTTCACCTGCACTTGATTCGGCCAAGAGCCTGTAAGCGGAGTGGGTGAGGGTGAAACAAAAGTACACCCTTGGCAATCCCAAGTGATATTGGTATTGCTAGCAGCAACGGAGTAGGTATAACTGGTTCCCGCCATCACTTGACTTGGGCCAGTAATGGAGATGGAAGGGCCTCCTGAACCACCTCCAGGATCAAGAAAGCCGCCGCCAGAGCCAAACTGGGCCATGGCTACAGGGCTCAAAAAGAGCACCAAAAGAATACTGAAAATCGTGCGATAGATCAAATAATAATTCATGATGGTTATTTTTATGCTTGCGGTCTTATTCGTTGTGGTAATGGTAGCTGTAAGCTTTTAATACATTACCTTTTTCATCTTTGATACTTTGTAATCTTCCAAACTGATCGTAACTGTATTCAATGAATTGACCATTGGCATCACATTCATGGCTCACTCTACCCAACTCATCATAGGTAATGCTTGTCATTTGGGCATCTTTAGGGTGAATGCGCACTTCATCAATGATACCTGGAAGGTGGGTAGCATAACCAGTCGAATGTAGTGTAAACTCCTGCTCAACTTTGTCCCACTGATTTCCCGTTTTTCTCCAATAACTCAATACATAGGTACCGATTGGAAGGTTAGGAACAGAAACCAGGTAGCCATTCTTGGATTGTTTGCCCGTTCTGCCACCAACCGTCGCATTCACGTCCTCTTCAAAGCTGCTATACCATACTTCATCGCGATTAGCATTGACAACTTTGGCAATGGGGCGTAAACCTGCAGCATCCCAAATAATGGAAGTATGCGCACCATTTGCTTTACTAAACTCTAATGGGTTGCCGAAATCATCATACGCATGGTATTGTAATCTCAACTCTTCTGGCTGACCAGTTCTACTTGTATAAATTCCCGTTGGCAATAGCTGCTGATTAAATTCTTTAAAAGCAGTGCGTTGCTCTTGTAGGATGTTAGCATTCTTTAATGTGGTGGTTTTCACAGGCTGAGTAACCATGTTTTTATTCACCATCTTTTCATGAACATTACCCGTTGCAGCCAATTCATAAGGATAGGTGTATTGCGTACTCAATTGATCGTTTACTGAATTATAAGTATCAATTTGTTTCACCAAGCTGCGGATAGGATCATAGGTATATACTTTTCGGGTTTCTAATGCATTCCCTGCATCATCAAAGACTTTATTGATTTCGTTGGTAAGTAAAAAGCGACTTTCCACTTGATGGAAATAGTACGAATATTCAAATTTGGTATAATCACAGCTTAAACACCCCGAACTTTCTAATACCCTCACCTTCATATTATAGATTTGTTCAGGGAGTCCACCAATTTGCTGGTACTGGTATTCATTGATCTGCTGAAGCTTTAAACCAGCGATTGGATCATTTTGATAAACTTCTTGTTTTATTAATTTCCCATTTTGGAGATCGGCTAATTCTGAAAGTGAATAATAACCCGATGAACCGATAAACACATCATTATTGGGAATAGAGTTATATGGTGAAGAACTTCGAGTGATTCGATTATTGGAGAAATGACTAACCGTTTTACCCAAAGGGGTTTGATTTTCATCTGCTGTAATGGCAAACTGCTCCACAACACTGTAGCCAATATGTCCTCCATTGCCAATGCCTAAAGCTTGTAAAGTCGAGGATTGTAATACTTTATACCTCCAACGATTCTCCAGTGTACAGCTTCCATTTACATTATATCCATCGTTTCCATATTCATTATAGGTAAAGCTCAATCGTTGAAAGTGCTTGCCACTGCTTTTGCCATTTTCATTGGGCAATTCATAGCGATAGCGGGTTTGGATGGTTTCACCAATTCCATTATTTCTCACTTTTTTCTTTACCCGTAGGCCACCAATAGGCCAATTTGTAGGAACTAGCCCATAAGAATACCATTTCAAATCCATACGACACGGCCCAGAAACGCCTAGTTGATCTACGATGGTAATGCGTGCGGTGTACGAGCCATTGGGCAAGCTCAATATGGCATTGTTTTTATCAGGTAATAGAAAAGTTTGATTGGTATTTCCCACATCATTCGAAGAAATGACCATTTGCACATAGCCCATTGATCCGTCAGGATCATCAATCACGGGATTGGGATTGTTCGGGTTGCCCTCTGAATTAGTAGGAGGCGCACTAAAACTATTCGTGTAATCTACCACCACAGTTCCTTGGCCTGTAGGTGAATTAATGGTAAAGGTGAGGCTATTGGTTCCTTCAACACTTTGTACTAAATGCCGATCTTCTCTTTCTCTTAAAGGTTTACCTTCATCATTTGGGATATCATTCTGCTCATATTCAAGGTTCACACTCCCACCATTAGGGTAATCAATTTGAGAAAGCATACCAACTTGAGTAAAGGCGGTTCTTGGAAAACGATCTGCAAAGATTAATCCTTCATGCTCTTCGCCATAGAGCGGAATTAACGTAGTATTTTCTGCCCCATTATAAAAGCCCCAATAATCTTGAGCACTACTCAAACGGCTAGGAAAGTTTCCTTGATTGATGTAATGAAAAGTATAAGGTGGCATCCCTTGCCCTTGTGCACCTTTTTGAATCAACTGGTCTAGTTTTAGACGATAAGATTTAGGCCCTGAATCACCAAACGTAGCTCCAATGCCTTGCGCTTGAAAATAACTTTGAACAAACTCAAACTCACTGACAATTTGATTGTGCTGATAGGTAATCACTTTTTCCAGTGGGTAGGCCGTTCCTTGTAAGTCTTGTCTTAATGTATTTCCGCGAACAAATTCCACTTCTTGTCCCCAAGTAGTGCGGATTCTGCTCAGTACTGGTGTTAATAACTCTTGCCATTGCCGGCAAGCTTTTCCTTGTTTACGTTGCGCATCGCCGCTACGTAGTAAAGCAAAGTGCTCATAATGTGTGGCCGTTACACCAACAAAGTATTCCTGCTCTTCAATGACATAGTCAAAAAAGACTTTGTCTTGCCCATTCGCGGCAATGATCTCACTCAAATGCCAAGCAGAATAGACGGAAGGATGCTGTCCTGATCCATCAGCGTTTAAGGCACATCCACTCACCACATTGGTTTGTTCAGTTTGTCGGAAAATGTAGCGATTTCCTTGATTGTCTGTAATGGTCCACGCTTGAGGAGAGACGGTACTGTATAAAAAGGGATTGTCAATCTGCAACTCGTCCACCTCAAATTTCCGAAGTTGACGATGGCGATCAAAAATAAACCTTCCTGACTTGCCACTGGGCAAACTATAACTGTAGGTATCAGCTTCCATCCCTGCATTTCCTGAGGCAAGCTCGTTGAATAAAAAGAAATTACCCGTATTATTATTTACATTACAGGCTAAGCCAAAATTGATGCTACCATCCGCATGATAAATAGCCGATTGATTGATGTAGTCACTAAAAAAAGCGTTTGGCGCTTCATCTGGTTTGCCCATAATGGTTCGGGCAATTACGCCTCCTGCATTTAAAGACCACCCAAAACCTACGCGCGAAGCGACTTGGTTGACTTGGAGTCCTGTAGCACGGTAACCTAAAGAAATAGGTACCTGAAGGGTTCCCTTACTTATGCTGGTAATTGGAATGCTCACGCTAGCAGCTCCTGTATACTCATCTACTTTCGCTAAATTAAACTCAAGTAAAGCGGCTGCTTCAGGTGAGGGCGGGGTGATTTGGGGTAACGGAACGTCATTTTGACCAGTTCCTACGTCTTGTGAATAACTACAAAAGCTGATGAATAGCATCAACAAGCTAAGTAGCTGTGGAATCAAGTGGTTTCTGAAAGGAAAGTCTTTCAAAATCGAGTTGTGGATTTGATTGTGCATCTCTATCATTTTTCGCTAAATAAAAAACTGTTCATCTACTAGTGATAGAAATGCAAAAAGGTAAACAGGATTTGTAACCTATTTTTGAAAAAAATTGGAGATCGGCATAACGGATGGATTACCGCTGCACTTTTTTTCTTCACAGCAGTATGCGTTTGAGGCTCCAAATATGGGTATGTGTGATAAACAGTTTAGTAATATCTAATTTTCCTTTTAGTGGTTTTGAAAAACCGTGAACACAGGTAAGGCTTGATGATTAAAATCAAAAGTGGTTAGGTTTTCCATAAATGAGCCTTCTGTAGACTGAGTTCCGTCAAAAGCAACCAAATCGGGAGCCCACCAGCAAAAACCTAAGCCCCTGTTGTTCGGAATTCCTTTGAGTATCTCCACCATTTTCTCCATATAAGCTTGCTGCCCAGCAGGAGTTGCTGCGAATCCCTCAATTAACACCTCTTCCGTGCCTACCCAGTTGTGTGTCCAATCGTTCCATTGGAGCGTCCACGGGTAATTTGTTTCCACTAACATAATGGGTTTCTTAAAGGTATTTGCCAATACATGCAACTGGTTTTCTAAAGCGGTTAAATCTCTCGTATGAAAATAATGGTAATGCGATAAGCCAATCACATCATAATCAACACCTTGACGTTCAATCTCCTGAAAGAAACTTTGCTTATTTACCACACCGGCAATGTGCAACATCGTAGCGATTTCTTGCTGGCTCAATGCTGCCTGTTCTTCAATGGCTTTTGCAGCTTGATTAATGAGTTGGGCATAATTTCCCCAGTTAGATTGAAAATCGCCCCATACTCTCCCCTGATCCCATAAAAATCCAGAATTGGTTTCATTGCCAATTTGCACCATGGTTGGTAATGCATTTTCTGCTGCCAATGCTGTTAATACCATTTTTGTATACTGATAAACACTATCTGCTAAATCATTTATCGTTAATCCTTCCCAAGCTTGTGGAATCGTCTGATGTCCTGGGTCAGCCCACGTATCGGAATAATGAATATCTAGTAATACATCCATTCCTGCTTGCTTTACACGTTTACTGTAGGCAATCACTTCTTGTAAGCTGCTGTGCGTTGTTGAGGGCGTATGCCAAAGCCGCAATCGAATCAGTTCTACCCCTTGTGTGTTCAGAAATGGTAACAGCTCAATTGCCGTTCCGTTTTGATTAAAATAAGTTACTCCTTTTTTTTCAAGCATAGGCTGATACGAAAGATCCATTCCCGTATAAAAAACTGATTCATTTGGACTTAACTCATCGTCTTTGCATGAGCTAAACACCAGTAAACTGAAAATAAGTAGGACTTTGAATGTATTATTCATAAAGCTATTGCCTTGTATTTAACCTTTTTTCACATGAGGTGTGCTTGAATAGCGTGTATATTTGCTCTTTATCTCATTTAGCACAACCTCTTATGAATAAACGTATCAAATTTAGCTTTGTTTGTGGATTATTAGTCCTCTTATTTGGAACGGTTTGGTACATGAATGAACGAGATGCTCAATTACAACTAGAGCAATTGCTTGCTGAACGACAAGCCAGTTACGAAAAGGTCATCGATCCAGAAGCGACTCCTAGCGGATACTTATTTGCTCCAGAAAGTCGAGCACATCAAAATTTAATGCGTTGGGGCTTTGATGCTCAATTCAAAACGGTAGCGTTAAATTATCAGGAAGGGCTTTGGTATTTACACCAGAGTTGGACAGATTGGCCCCTTAAACGATCTACATTGTCAGCCTATGTCAGTGAAAAAGGGGAACTTTCGCTCGTTAGCCATTATTTAGGCGATCAAATTTTAGCACACAATCAGGTATTGGTGCGTATTGGTAATGTGGTATACGATAGTACTTTTGTCCCAAATTACACCAAAGAGTTACTCCAATCCATTCCTGAGGATCAGCAAATTCAAGAAATGAATAATTATACTTCTCCGCAAGATCAAGAAATTATTCGGCACATCGCCTCTGCTGGAAATGAAGAAGTGAACGTATTGATTAAAGGAAAAACAGCTAGTCATTCATTTACCTTATCCTCAGCAGATAAACAAGCAATTTCTGATTGCTATCGCTTAGCACAGCGCATACTCCAAGGTTAAATAGACCGATCAATTACTCCAACCCTTCTGCCTGTTCCAAACGATCCATTTCCCGATCGTTTGCTTCTTCATCTAACATTTCTTGTTCGATGGCAGGCAGCATATCAGGGTGAATCAAGCCTGCTTGTACTGCATGATGAGCTGCTGCTAGGGAGTCATTCACCAAATGCATATCAATTCCTTCATCAATGGCGCGTTTAATGGCTCCTTTTACACGAATTGCCTGATCGAGTACTTTTGCATCTCGAATGTATACGGCCAATATTTTTTCGGGATAATCTTTGGCAATGTTGTAGTAAATAAATGCATCTTCTTGACCACTATCGCCAATCAACACAAACTTCATCTGGGGATATACTTTAAAGATATTTTCGATCTCTTTTCGCTTGTGTTGAGAATGCGTGCTCATGACGAACTTACTTTCATCAATGCCATAATCGCGCAGCAATAAAGGGCCTTCGGGAATCTCATTGAGGGCGATAAAATCATGAATGAGGTCATACAAGTTCCAAGGGCTGCTCGACACATAAAAAAATGGATTATCATTTTCCCGCGACTTGCCTAACCGCAAAGCCTCATAAAATTTTCCAACGCCTTTAAATGCAATCCGCGTTCGGGCATTTCCTGTAAACGTAGTCCAAGCCATGCGGAATAAATTCGTGGCATCTGTACGCATAATGGTATCGTCTACATCACTAATCACTCCAAAATCAGTGACAGCAGGTGGTAGGAAAATCTCTCCTTGTACCCCCTCTGAATTTACTTCTGTGTTAACAGGAAAATCTAATAATTTAATGGTAAACTGATGACGTTTTTTACTGTATAAAATGGGTTCATCGAATTCAAACGGTAAGTAGAAATAGCCTTCATTATCAGATTTTACTTCTTTTTTCACCCCATTAAACTCCACTTCTAATAAGGCACCGGGCACTTCATCGCTTTCTAAACGTTTATAGGTTCGAAGTAAGTTGTCTACAATCCCATCTTCATCTGTTGCAGCTTTAATCTTTTTATCCTCCAACACGCGCCCTCTGATATACACACAGTTTTCATTTCCATAACTATTGTAGATAACTACTTTAATTTTATCCAACAGCTTCAACCTCGTATTTAGCCGATTGGAAAACTCATCAAACTTGGTTTCTACGTTATTGGTAACCTTATGGAGCAACTTTTTCCACTTACTCATTTTATATCTAATTTGTATGCGGTGTGCTGCAACCGCTATTTTTATACCACAATGTAAATTTTATGTTATAGCGCTTGTTTAAAGTAAGGGGTTTCGAACCGAAAATGAGCTAATTTGACGTTAGGCAATTCAATTTTGCCGCGAATAATGATCATTATTTAAGAAAAAATTGAAAAAGTATAAGGGCAAATTAGCCATTTGTAGGTGAAAGACTTTACTTTAAACAAGCTCATTCAATAAAACCAAAATCGCGTCCCATAATCACCGCTGAGTAAATATTATGTACCCCAAACTTTTCCATGATGTTTGATCGATGCCGTTGTACCGTATTTACACCAATAAATAAAGTTTCAGACATCTCTTTGATGGTTTTTCCCTGAGCAGCAAGTTCTAAAATCTGTTTTTCCCTTCGCGTTAATTTTAGGTGATTATTGCCCACTGCTTTTGAGGTTGCCTCTGGAATATCTCCATCAAAAAAATGATGTCCAGCAGCTACGCTTTCAATGGCTAAGAGTAAGGTTTTAATTCCCGATTTTTTCAATACATAACCATGCACGCCTAGCTCTTTCACTGTGGTTACAATGTTGGGGCTATTTTTCATGGTAAGCATTAAGATTTTCAAATTTGGAGCGTACTTTTTGACAAAAGGAATCGCATCATCTCCTTTCATTTGGGGCATCTCCACATCTAATACTAATACATCGGCATCTATATCACCATTTTCCAATACGTTAATCAGTTCTCTTCCATCATTAACGGTTTTTACAATCTTAATATCCGCGCGCTGCTCCAAGGCAATGGAGATCGAATCAATCAGCACTTGATGATCATCTGCTATCATTACTTTTGTGGGCATAATTATTCGTCTTTAAGCAAGCTCTCTTGTGGAATATCAATAATAATGGTTGTGGATTTTCCAAGAAACGAATCAATATCCATCTTTCCCGCAAGCCCTTTTACTCGATCACGGATATTGCTTAATCCATTACGCCCTTTTGCTTTGACCGCTTCTTCATCAAAGCCAATGCCATCGTCTTCAGCAATGATATTTAAGCCATCTGTAGCATAGGTAAAATGCAAGCTAAAATGCTTCGCTTTGGAATGCTTTAAGGCATTGCCCAACAATTCTTGCCCAATGCGATACAGGTTTAATTCAATCTGCTTTTTAAAACGATTATGTAAACCATGAGAGCCTATTTCAATATCCATTTTTGTTACTGGTTGGAAAATACCTTCTAATTCAACCAGTGCAGCGGCAAGTCCTAAACGAAATAGTGTGCCAGAATTTAGTTCTCTGTAAATGCGTTCCAATTCGGTGGTGGTGAGTTCTAGGGTTTGACTCGCTTGTTGGAAATGCGCTACTTGTTTGGCTTCTAAATCGTCTATTTTTTCCTCCAGTGATTCAAAGTGAATTTTCACTACAGTTAAGAGGTTATTAATGTTATCGTGTAATTCTTTGGCGATACGTTCCCGTTCATTTTCTTGTCCTTCCATCATAGCTCTACTGATATTTCGTTCTTGCATATTTAAAAGGTCATCATAGCGTTTTTGGTCGTACTCTTGGCTCAATTGTAAAATCTCTTCACTTAATTTTAGGTTTTCTTGTGTTCGCTTTTGTCTCTGTATATACACCCATACTAAGCTTCCCCCCAAAATGGCAATGAGAATAGCTAAACCTATAAATAAATTCCGTTGATCGGCGGTAGCTTGAAGTTCCGATTGAGTTTCTTGTTCTTTAAGTTTAATCAATGCTAACTCCCGATCCTTTTTCTCCAATTCATACTTTCGTGTCAAGTTTAACGCTTCCTTTTCTTGCTTTGCCAAGTTATCCTTTAATTCCACAAACTTGGAGAGGTAAACATCTGACTGCTTATAGAACAGTATACTTCGATAGGCATCTGATAAATTATAATACACCCGAGTTAAATCCTCTGTTGCGCCTATGGCTAATCCTATTGCTTCTGCTTCCTTAAGAAAATTAATAGCGGCATAATAATCCTCTAACAATAGGTAACAATTCCCAAGATTATTATATGCAGTCAGCTTGCGCTGTTGATTCCCCAATTTATCCACCGCTCCAATCATCTGCTGGTACCTTGTAATGATTTCAGAAAGCTCTTTGGCATTGGCTGTTTTCGTAAAAACACTAAGCAAGCCGTCCAAGCTGTTAAATATTCCCTCAACGTCTCCATACTGTTCTGCTACCAGATAGCACGCTCGATACTTAGCAGCAGCTGCTTCATAATTTTCTAACCGATAATTAACAGTGCCGATACTCTGATTAATTTGATTGAGTTTTAACGTATCACTTTGGGTTAATTTGTCTTTCTTATTCAAACTGGTAGCAGCCAGTTCATAATCCTTTAAAGCATCTTTATAGTTCGTAAGCTTTTCCTGTAGGTTTCCACGATTGATGTAGCTATTTACTAATCCTGCATAATCCTTAATTTGCTCACGAATGGTTAAACCTCGAGATAGGTATTGAATGGCCGTATCATACGCTCCTAGTCGTGTATAACACGTACCGATATTATTGAGCACACCTGCTGCACCTTTCTCATTTTTGAGGATATTTTTACGAATGGGGTAAGCTTGTTCATAAAACTGAATGGCCTTTCTATAACTACCACGATTCTTCGCAATCACCCCTTTTCGCATGTAGGCAGCAGCCAACTCTGTTTGGATTTGCCGATTTTTAGCAATTACCAGTGCTTTACTCGCAAATAAATCTGCACTATCAAGGTTTACTCTTCGATATTCCCACGCTAACTCATTATAAGCCGCTGCTTTGAGCGAATCATTTTTACTTTTTAGTTGCTTAAAAAGCGCTTGAATGTAGTTTTTATCTTGCGCAAAACCGTAGTTACTGCTCAACAAAATAAAACTTAAGCACACCATGGCCTGCCAACTTCTCATGCGATAAAATATAGTAATTACTTTAATATTCATATACGTATTCATTCAACATAGTATGCCTGTAAATTAGACATACTATGTATATTAGAAAATCAAACTGAAGGTTTGTCATCTCCATCTTCCGTATTTACAATTACGCCTCCTCCACTCAGCTTTAAGCTTTCAAATGGTGTAAGCTCTTCAAAGGTAATTTTGATACTCTCATAAAGCCCATTAACATGATCTTCGCTACGGTTAATCGCGGGAATATCACCTGTAAAGGAAAAGTATTGTTGTGCCCCAGAAGAACCTGTTGCCGTATATTCAAATACGATATCTCTTAAAAATTCTCCTGTTGGTAATTTGCTATTCCAAGCAGCACCACTTCTTAATTTAGGCGTAGGATTAAACTGCCATTCCCCTTGGTGAGGAACTAAAATTGATAAATGCGTAGGCACTGTAGGAAGCTGTGGAGTTGGGTTCGTATCATCAGGCCGTTGCTGTCCGAGAACGGTCCAATAAACGTGTGCTTTGATTGTTGACATTGTTCTATAAATTTAAGTGAGAAATCTGACTAATATGACTATTATTATATTTGGCTAAACTTATGCGCACGGGTTTTATGCGTTGGATAATTTCTTTTCTAGCTTCATCTGGTTCAGTTTGAATGGACTGTATTCTAGTTTGCCCATTTGGATGCTGAAAAGTCATAAAATCTTGCCCTCCAGCAACCAAGATACCAATTACGCTATGCGTTTTTGCATGAAATACGGGTGAACCTGAATTGCCGCCATAGGTATCTAAATCAGCCCGAAAGTAATGCCTTGAGTAACGGCAATCTTTGAATAGATACACATTGGCATTATCCGCAAATTTCATGGGCAATGCCATTGGATGCCCAATTACATATACAGGAGCCCCCTCACTTACCTCATTGTTTTTTTCTAATACTAATGGAGAACGATTTGTATCTCGATCGAGCTGAAACAACGCCCAATCAGGATGCCTTAAACGTCTTCCTACTATGCCATCTATTTTTTTAGTAATCCTATAAATTTGGGTATCATTATTAAAGTAAACACTAATTTCATCTGAGTTTTCCACTTTAAAATCAAATACCACACGCAATTTTTCTACAGGAACGTACACCCCTTGATTTTTCAAACAATGCATGGCTGTGGCAATTTCTCGCTTGCCCACCAAAAACGCCGAACACACATTGCTCACTGTTGGACGAGGCTGATCTCGATACGGTTCATCTTTGCTGAGTGGTATTTTAAAACGCTCCCTCATCACTACATGCAATTTCTGCGTGATTAAACGGCTAAATCCATTTCCTTCATCACGCAACGCATCTTCATGCACCAGCATGCAAACAGCTTTCGCATTTTCGGCTACTCTTTTTGCATAGAGTTGTAGTTCCTCTAAATGCTTAATTTCTTGTCGATCATCATTTCCATATAGAACCTCAAAACCCATAATTCAGTGCTTTTTACAGTTAATAATCGCTTTATAAGTTATTTTTAATTGACTCAAGATACAATAATTCTGAGTATGTGTCTAATTTATTTTTTCAAGTGTTAGGAATGATTTACTTTGTTAAATATGTCTCTTTCTTGATACAAACTTGAAGAACTTCACTAAGAATTTCTACCTCATTTTTAATGAAATCATCTCCCTAAAATCAGTCAATTTATACACAAACGGTATTTTTAAAGGATAATCGGCAATAGTATTTTAAGTATCTAAAAGCCTTTCATCTACTTTTTCTCACTGTTTGTCATCCGTTTGCTGCTATTCATACATTAAATTAAAATGGTGTTTTCTTATTTTTTAACTTCACATTGTCATCTAAACTTAAAAGGCAATGGTAGCACGTCAACATCAAAGCATATTATGGGGAGTAGGCATTGGTTCACTCATCTTACTCTGTTTGCTGGTTTTCAGTTATTACAGTCAATTTCCTAAAACCGATCAAAGTAAACCTGTAAATACCCATCATTACCATCCGCATTCGCAGCATTTTTCCACTTTAAAATAAATAAAATCATGAAATTCTACTTCAACAAAAAAGCCACGAGAATGGCTATTCGTTTTATACTGTTAATGGCTCCACTTTTTGGCTTATTTAGTGCCAGTATTTATGAACACAAGTTGGAAGTAGATGAGTTAATCTGCCATGTACTGTTCATTGGTTTACCGCTCAGCTTAGGTGCATTACTCATTTTGCGTTTTGGAATCAGTATCATTCGAAAATTCCGATAAAACACAAGTATGCCCCACTGCCATAATGTGCTTATTTTATCGCAATGGGGCATCATAGGTGCACTATTCTCGATTAAAAACTACTGGTGCTAAATTGCTTCCATTGACTTCGCTAAACGTCAATTCTGACTCTCCACTCTGATAAAGCATGAAAGTAATGAAAGGATGTTTTTCACTTTGGTAAAGAACCCCTTCTGTAAACTCCCAACGCCCTTTAAAAACTAGAGTTAAATTATTTTCTAAAAAATCTCCTGAGCTGTTTCTTATCTCCACTACATTTTCGTCAAATACGAGAACTTCTAATTCATTACTTCCAGTTGCCTGTAAATAGATTCCCTCAATGGAAGCACTCACTGGTATCTCATTAATTTCTGTTACATTCGTATTGCAAGCACTCAATATAACTATCAAGATAAAGGCACATAACGTTTGTGTGGTTTTCATGATGATTCGGTTTAGTGGTTCATATCTTCTTTATAAGTGCTTTCCCACAATTAATCGTCTATTTTTTCTTTGTCTTTTTCACTTTCGTTTCGTTGGGAAATATTGCGTTAGCGCTGGGGCAGCCCCACTACTAGAGCTGCATTTCCCGCCTCACTGTAGCAAAAAATACGTTGAATAAATTATATCCAAGCACTTACCAATAATGCAGAAAGGCGCGCAAGGTAAACATCATGCAAAAAAATTAGGGCATGCCAGTGGCACACCCTAATGTTATACTTCATTCGTGTAATTATTTTTCTACCTCTTTATTTTCATAATCAATCATATTGACAAATAATCGGTAAGCACCTGGAACACCTGCTGGCAATTCGCGAAACATAGATAAACCTGTATAAATAAAGCTTCCTTTGCCGTAATGGGCTACTAATAAGCTTCCTTTCTTTACATCCTCCCCTGGATCATTGCAGGCCAAAATAGCTTCATAGCCTTCATTCCATTCGCTCGGGAAATACAAACCTCGTTCTTGTACCCAACCGTCAAAATCTGTTTTAGTAATTTTATTAGGATAATTGAGAATCGCATGATCTTCATTTAAGAAAGTAATAGGTGCCTCTTCCACAGTAACCCGATCTCTAGATAACTTTAAGGGGTATGGCCCAATGTCTTTGGTTGCTAATCGAAAAGAGGTATTGTACTGCACAATGTAATTTCCACCATTTTCGACATACTCCATTAAGGCTGTTTGATGAAACTTCATGCGCTTATTGGTATTATAAGCGCGCACCCCAGCAATTACTGCGTCATATTGTGCTAAATTTTCCACGGTAATATCCTTATCGGCTAACAAGTCTACTTGATAGCCAATTTGCGTGAGTGATTCAGGAATAGCATCACCAGCGCCCATGATGTAACCAATTTTTTGCCCTTTCCGCTGGATGGCCAATCGAACGACCTTGGCGCTTGATTGTGGGAACAACGTCTGAGTAGGAATGTGGTCGTATTCAATGGTCGTTAGACGCTGTGAGAAGCGGTTTGAACCAATGACCACGCTTGCTGAGATTTCGCCAACAGACTGTTCATTAGGTGGGAATAATTTGAAATGGAGTTTTCTTTCTTCGTACTTTTCCTTCAAATCAAAACTGATTGCCTTAGGTTCTACTTTCCATCCTTCAGGACAATTGAGCATCACTTCACCTTTTAAGTTGGCTTGATGTCCTTTTAGCAATACGTTGACTTCTTGTGCATCGTCTTTGGCAAATAACATCACTGTTTGATCAATGTTTGCGGTCACTTTTGGAGCCACTTCCAACGGACGATACAATTCACCTTTAACGGGATCAGTCCACTTAAAGAACGTAGGGGTTTCTGCTTGGATTTCTAAGCCATCAATTTCAAAGGTAGCTTTCAAAGGTAACGTAAAGTCGTTTTCAGGCTTTCCAATTAATTGCTGATCATCCACTTTATACATCCCCTTAGAGGCAGCTTCTACAAGCCAATAATGTTGGGAAATGGCAAAATCTTTGGGTAATACGGTGGCTGTTTTATACGTTTTATACTTGTTAAATCCTAAAGTAGAGTCTAAGCGAATCTTTTGGAAAGGCAGTTCAATTTCTTTCCAAGTAACGGGGTAATTAGAGCGCTTAATCACATTGGTTGAAAGTTGTAAGCTATCGCCTGCTACCACGTAGTAATCGGAATTTAAGTTTTCAAACCAGATTCCTGCACACTGTAAAATGATTTCTTCCAGCTCTTTCGCCTTGCTTACTGCCCACGCTTCTTTCTTCATTTTTCGCAAGGTTTTTAATGCTTTTGTTAAAGCAGGAAGGCTTCCAGCAGGGTTTTCTATATCAAAACTCTTGGATATGTCTGCTAACATTTTCCCCACTTTTGCCCCACCTTTCACGCGGTTCCAAGTTAAATCTACCCCTTCAAACAAATCTTTCGTAGATTTTTCACCGTACAAATGTGAGAAATATTCAATGGTTTCGCCTCGCATTATTCTCGAACCAAAACCTTGGCTCTTGTGCATGGTACGGCTATGAGAAGCGATTTCGTTATACGAAACTCCTAGTAGCGGATTATACTTACCAACATCTAGTTTTATCCAGTCCGTCATGTCATACTTCTCATTCGTTCTTCTAAAAAACCATTGGGAAGTATTCCAAACTACTCGTTTGGGAGCCCAAACCTCAACGTATTTAAGTTGTTCAGGAAATTGGCTTTTATCTGCGGCAGCTTTAGCCGCTTCAATTGCCAATATCGCTGATGCGGTATGATGCCCATGTGTTCGACCTGCTCGATTAGGGGAGAATCGAGTTACGATCACATCTGGGCGGAACTTTCGGATTGTCCAAACGGCATCTGCCAATACCTCTTCCCTATTCCAAATATTGAATGTTTCATCAGGATGCTTTGAATAGCCAAAATCATTGGCTCTTGTAAAAAATTGTTGCCCTCCATCTGTTCTACGGGCAGCTAATAGCTCTTGCGTACGAATTACACCTAAGAGTTCACGTACTTCTTTGCCCACGAGGTTTTGTCCCCCATCCCCTCTAGTTAATGACAAATAACCAGTCTTTAGCCCCAAGCCTTTTGCTGCATAAGCAATAAAACGGGTGTTCTCATCATCTGGATGAGCAGCCATATACAATACCGTACCCAACACCTGAGTTTTCTTCAATGCCGCTTTAATTTCAGCAGCATTCATGGTGGGTGTTGGCTTTGATTGTGCAAAAAGTTGCACAGGCACCATCAAAGCCAATACATAAACAAAAACTTTCCTGATATCAATCATCCTAACTTTATTTATCAAGTACTGGGAAATAAATCCTCTTGTTTCACTTCTTCAATTTGTGTAGATGGCGCGGAATATGTGTTGCTTCGATCTCATGAAAAAGCTAAAAATCAGAAAGGGCACTAAGGCCCTTTCATTCGAATTTTGTCAACAGTTTATTGCCACTTGGTAATTGATGCGGCAATCTCATCTTTATATACATTGTAGAAGTTGCTTGGATTGGCATCTCCCCACTTCTTAGCCGCTTGTGCATATTCTACTGCTTTTTTGGCATCACCTTCTTTTGCATAAAGCTTAGCCATGATCCACTTGTTGTAAAAATGATCACCCATTTTTAAAGAAGTTTCAGCAAGTTGGCGTGCTAATTTCATGTCCATATTGTTATCAATGTAATAGTTTGCCGTATTTGCCATGGTATACCAGCTGTAATGACGTTTTACACTCGCTTCCATTAATTTAGCGGCATCTGTTTTTACCTCAAACGATACTTTCATTTTCTCCCAGTGTAAAGAAACGGTACCTCCTTTATTTTCGGTATCAGCCACTACCGTGTAAGCCAAGCGCTCTAAAGAATTTTTTGTTTTTTCTGCTTTTGCATTAAACATGATCATTCCTTCCACTGCTTTTATTTTTGCTTCATCTTCTCCATAAGCAAACACACTCTTATTGTTCGGGTCTAAATAAACCGTCCAATTTCCATCTTTTTTAGGAGTCATGTACAATGAATATGATCCACCTTTTACAGCAGTACCATTTAAGGTTACATCATCTTCAAACGTAATTTTAGTTGCTGAATTAGCACCTGCTCTCCAAACTTTGTCAAAAGGAAGTAAATCTCCCCAAATTTTACGGCCTTTTACGCCGGGTGCGGAGTACTCAATGTTAACTTTAGTGACACCGATCACTCCTGAAACGGAAGCCTCAGGGCTAGGTGCGGGAACACGCACTTGTGCATAGGTATTTGCTCCGATTAGTAATGCAATAGCAAGAAGAAGGGTTGTAAGTCCTTTTTTCATTGTCGAAATCTTTTATTGAAAAATTAGGTAATTGAATGAACTTGAAAAACATCAGCCCATTCATGAACAACACCCAAAAGTAGACGGATTTCTCAAAAAGGGCTGTTAAATGTCTGTTAAACTTCAAACAACCATAAAACACTGACTATCAAGCCATTATAACCAAAACATGAAATAAACGGAAAAATACAATGATATATGGTTAATATACCAGATAATTGGAATTGATCCCAACTATGATGAGCGAGGCAGTGTATAAAAAACCAGTGTATAAATGAGTTACACACTGGTCAAAGCAATTTAAAAATGTAGTGGTTTTATCATTTAGAAGCCATCCATTCTGTAGAGATTATCCCCAAACCTTGTTAATGCTATGTTATTACCATCTATATTCATCAAGATATTTAATATGAAATTAATATAATATGTTCAAAATTCCCGTTTGATGTAATAAAGAAGGTAAAAAGGTAGTTCAAGAATCATTAGACTACCTTTTGAAATGCTCCTGCTTTTATGGAAGCCCGTTATTCCTTCACAAATACCTTGGTCACAACGCCCTGCGGGGTTTGAATTCGAAGTAGATAAGCTCCTGTTGCCCAACTACTCACATTTAACAGATATTGGTTATCATGAATGATTTTGGTTTCCATCACTTTTCCTAGTAGATCAGTAACTTGAATCACTTTCTCACCCGATTTTGCCCAAGGAAGCTCGATTTGCAAATGGCTTTTCGCTGGGTTAGGGGCAATCACCGTCAAAGCAGCTAATTTTTCATGGACGATTGACGTAACCACTTCTTGTTGATTCGCTCCATTTGGATTACCTGCCCTATCGGTCACTGCTCCTGCTTTCAGGTTAACGCTCGAGACTCCAGCAATGAGTTCAAACGTTAACTGATACTGATTGCCTTCCTGCTGTACATCCACCAAAGCCGTACCTGTTACTTCAAAGTCATCTATGGTTAATTCACCGATGACCGCTTCATTAAATGATACTCCAACTGGAGCCGTTGGATCTGAAGGGATGTCCCATTGGGCTACAGGAGGTGTAATGTCATAAATTACCTCAATTGTAGCAGCACTGGTTGGATTTCCCGCCATATCTAATACATCAGTTTCAGCAATGCTGATGGTAACTTCGCCTTCTGCGATCGGTGATACTAACACCGTATACGTATCTTGACTTCCTTGAAAATCGGAAATGCTTGCATTCGTTACGGCAATATCCTGCATTGAAAAACGGACCGCCTCTGTGAATTGAAACGTAACGGTAAATGGTTCATTACTAAAGCCCACATCTGAACTCAAGGTAGCCGTAGCTCCTGTTTGATCAAAAGTGGTAAAAATGCTATTTGATGCTAAATTCCTATTCCCAGCTTCATCAGTAAAAACTCCTTCTGCTATTCCTAAGACCACAATTCCTTCTGCTATTGGACTTACTAATACCGAATAATCCGTACCACTGCCTTGAAGGTCTGAAAGGGTCGCATTGGTGACAGCGATGGCATCCAATGTCAAATCAATGGCTTCATTAATATGAATTTGAGCCCTAAACGGAGCATTTACATAAGCATCTACGTCCTCAATGCTGGGTATGGGCAAGGTTAAGTCTTCTCCAAACTCGTAACCTGATGTGACAATGGTGGTATCGTAATAATTAATCCAAGCATCATTTGTTCGGATGGGCAGGTTAAAATCAAAATAAATATCGGCAAAATTATGAACGATTGTTCCATTGGGTAAGTCCGCTAAGGGTGAAATTGAAAACTTAATAAACCCATGGCTATTCGGCTCATCCGTGAGGCTATCGACTAAGTCAATGTCATTGAAGGTCCAAGTGAGTACGGGTTGCCCTTGCCCTGAGATTGCTAACTCGTAATCGTGACTCACACTTCCCATTTGTAAAGTAGACACATCTAATGCAGCAGATAGTGTATCTATAATCACCACGGTGTAGGCCGTATCTGTCCCCGTATTCTGAAATCGTATGCGATATTCTAAAGGAGCATTAGGTTCTACATAACGATTTTCCGTAATGCCTGATGGCGTAGCTAGCTTATCATTGGGATCATAGGAGTCAATTATTGGAAGGCAATCAATATCAATTTCAAGATCAGCATCATCTTGTAAAAAATAAGCTGCTGTAGAGAAATGAGATGATGCATTAGTGGCACACCCAATGATCGTTGCTTGTGGCCTTGAGTTTCCTGGATGTCCTGCCAACTGATCTGCTTCTAATCGAAGATTGGTGGCAAATGGTGAATATTGAATTACAAGGCTATCTCCACTCGCTAACTGAAAACTATCTGAACTCGCCAAGTTGATCCCCTCATAGATTCGGTATATGCTAGCAGCATCCATATCACCTTCTCCTACATTTCTAATGATAAAATAAGGTCCTTGTAGCGTATCCATACAATATCCTTCTATGGCAATACTCGAACTATCCCAAGCTGAAGAGGTAGCAGTAATGTTTGCTAAACATGCATTTGATGGTGTAATCCAAACTTTTGTACACTGATCAAGCCCAAAGATACCCATCTCACATCGAACACTATCAATGACTGAAATTGTTCCAAATGCTCCAGACGCTAATTCTCCTACATTAAATTCGTAAATCCCCTCATCTGTTACCGTTGCCGAAACCGTTGAACCTATAAAATCTACATATTCAGGTAATTCTAAATGAATTTTAGCATTGGGGACTGATGCAAAACCCTCATTTTTATAAGTAATGATGGTTTGATTTTCAAAACAGCGCCTTCTTCGATTTGAAGCTACTTTAACCGATAATATTGGACACTCAGTAACATTAATGGCAAAGTCTAACTGATCTATCGTTTCCCGCACACTATCAAGACTTACTTGATGTGTAATTTCGCAGCTTTGTTCAAACAAAAGTCCACGTACCTCAGGCACAATTAATTCAAGCGTATAATCTCCTGAAGGAACTAAAAAGGAATAATTTCCGGCTTCATCTGTATTGGTGAAATAATTACTTGGCGAAGCTTTGATAATAAAATCGCTCAAGGGTGAATTTACCGCATCATCAAACTGGCAATTCTGATTTAAATCCCTATATACCCTTCCAGAAATGCGATTAGCGTTCGGCCAATGTTCGATTTGAAATCGGTTTGATCGCACATTAGAAAGGCCAGTTTGATCTACTGTAACGCTATCCTTGAGGTAAACACTTAAAGTTGTTGGATCAAAATTATTATGATTTGGTATTAAAACAGCTTGATATATGACTTGATCTGTACTTTCCAAATTGGTAATCTGGCAATTTTCCGTCACAAAATCTGAAACCTGTATGGAAGAAACGGTATCACTAAACTCAATGGTGATCGGAATTGCTTCCTTATTAGTTGGCAAAGGGCATGAACTCGTGATGACAGGCACTAAGCCTCCCCATGCGAATGCGACATGAACTCCACCAGCCGCTATCCCCTTCATGGGAGCTAAATCACTAGGAATTGCTCCACCTCCAAAAAAAGTTTCGATTGTGCCATCTGCTTTAAGTGCTAAAGAGCGGTGATCACTTGCAGTGATTTGAACCACATTTGTCAAGTCATTCGGTGCAGCTACTTGCCCATTTGTTTCCCACGAAAGCACGGTTCCATCTTCTTTTAAAACAGAAATATGGGACCTTCCTGCAACTACGGTTTTTACTTGATTTAAACCTAGAGGGATATGATTTGCTGGGGAGCTCGCTCCTCCTCCCCACCCTCGTACTGTGCCATCTTCTAAAACCACTACAGTAAAGATTCTTCCTGCACCTATGGCTTTGACAGCAGGTAAATCATTTGGAACATCTGATTGCCCATGTTCTCCCCCCCAAGCGACTACGGTTCCATCACTTTTCAAAGCAACTGAATGTACCGCGCCAGCCGCTACAGCAACGACATCAGACAAACCAAAAGGTACCTCTACTTGTTGTTTGTCATTAATTCCCCACGCTTCTACCCTGCCATTTTCCAAAAGTGCTACAGTATGCCTGTAACCAGCTACCACGGCTTGTACAGCAGGAAGGTTATCTGGAATAGGAGAGATGCGCCGTCCCCATGTGACTAAGGTTCTATCTTTCTTCAATAGCACAACATGTTCACTACCAACAGCAATTGACTTTACAATTTTAATGCCTTGTGGCACTACTGTTTCACCATAGTTATTTAATCCCCACGAAACTATTGTGCCATCTTCTAAAAGAGCGGTAGTATGTTCGATTCCAGCATCTATTGCCTTTACTTGAGATAACCCTGCTGGCTGAGGCACTAAAGCTTGATTACCATGAGAACCCCATGAAACCACTGTACTATCTGATTTTAAAGCAACAGAATGCCAAAAGCCTGCAGAAATTGCCACCACATCAGTTAAACCAGCGGGCACATTGATTTGTCCTCGATTAGTATGCACATCATTAGCTCCCCAAGCCACCACTGTACCATCCGACTTTAACGCCAAAGTATGATACCCTGCTGCTTTAATGTCGATTACATCCGTTAATCCTGCTGGGATATTTAGTTGCCCACGACGATTGCTCCCCCAAGCTACTACTGTACCATCCGCTTTTAAAGCAACCGAATGAGAATTTCCTGCAGCGACTGCCACTACTCCTGTTAAACCAGCAGGAGGCTCAGTTTCCCCAAAATGATTGCGTCCCCAAGCAAATACTGTACTATCAGCTTTAGCTACTACAAGGTGTTCACTTCCCGCTGCGATTGCAACTACTTCTGTTAAAGTGCTAGCAATAATATGTTGATTAAACACATCAGCCCCCCAAGCCAAAACGGTACTATCAGCTTTTAACCCAATCATAATATGTAAACCAACATCAAAGGAAATCACCTCCTTGAGTTCTTCTTCTGAGGGACCAAAATCAAAATAACTCTCAGGTGCTCCCCACAATACAAAGGTTCCATCAGCCTTTTGTCCCATATTCACATTACCTCCAGCACCGATTGCATCAAACTTATTATCGTGTGTTAAATAATTTGAATTCAAAATCGAGTGAGAACCACTCAAAGCCCATCCTTGCCATTGGTCTTGCCCTTTGAGTTGGTAAGCCATACCAATCATAAGACAAAAACTGATGAGTTGTAAAAAAGACAATCCAAATCGAGTTTTCATATTTCAGTTCATAATTGTGAAAAGATTTATTATTTGCACCATAAAGATGTCATTTCCTCAAAAAAGGTGACTCGATCCAGGCACTTTATTGAATTAAACACCTAGATACCCCTTTGACGTACTGAAATATGAAATAAGCACAAAAAAATAGGGGCAGTTAAAAAACTACCCCTATTCATTCAACTAGAGAAGTTGTTTATTAGACAACTTCGGAATAATGTTTTCGCTATGGTTAAGTAAACACGTTTTGAAATCTTTTTTCAAAAAAGTCATTGGAAACTGTTTACCTTTTTGATTTTTAATCATTATGACTGTAGGCCACAAATAAGGTTTACAACTTATCATTATTTAATAATTCCACTTTTATTATCATGAAAATTCAACAAACACTCTTTTTACTGTGCTTATTTTCGTTATTTACCCTTTCCTCTTGCTTTAATAATGACGACGAAGATAAGATTACTCCAGATAAAGCTACTCTTCTTGGCAAATGGCTGATGACCGATATTACTTACTCAGGAACCTCCACTACCGCCATTCCTGGTTTTGATCCGATTACCGCTGATTTTACTGGGGTTGGTAGTGATAGCGATTACACCATTGAATTAACTGAGCGTGATTTTACAGCTTCTGGAGGCTATACAGCCACGCTCACTACAACAAGCTTGGGACAAACTTTCACTCAAACGATTGTGGGTACTAATTATGCCTCTTCTGGACCTTGGACTTTAAATGGGGATCAGCTCACCATCTCTCCTCAAGGCGAAGCCCCTGTAACGATGACTGTTAAAAATCTTTCTGAGAACTCATTTGATATGTCATTTGATCTTCAAATTGTAAAGGATGAATTTGGCGGTACGGTTACTCAATCTGTACAAGGTAGCATGTCATTTGTAAAGCAATAGGAATCATAGCCTCACTAAAGGCTACAAGTTAGGGGGAAAGTCTCTGGGTAGGGACTTTCCTCTTTTTTTGATCTATGCCCGCCATTGCGTTTCAATGCCTCCCTCCGTATCTTGCGACTCACTAAATCGATCATTTTCATTCAAAATTTATGTATATGAGTAAAGCAAATTGGGTAACCGTTAAAGAATTTGAAGATATTACTTATAAAAAATCAGGTAGAGTAGCTCGAATTGCATTTAATCGTCCTGATGTGCGTAATGCCTTTCGCCCTAAAACCGTAGGCGAACTTTACCAAGCCGTTTGGGATGCGAAAGAAGATACCAATATCGGTGTGGTATTATTATCGGGCGAAGGCCCTTCTCCTAAAGATGGGGTTTATGCTTTTTGCAGTGGTGGCGATCAGCGTGCCCGCGGGCATCAAGGCTATGTGGATGATGACGGGATGCCTCGTTTAAATATCTTAGAAGTACAGCGATTAATTCGCTTTATGCCTAAAGCAGTCATTGCCGTTGTTCCTGGTTGGGCAGTGGGTGGTGGTCATAGCTTACATGTAGTTTGCGACATGACCTTGGCGAGTAAAGAACACGCCATTTTCAAGCAAACAGATGCGGACGTTACGAGCTTTGATGGTGGCTATGGTTCTGCTTATTTGGCGAAAATGGTCGGTCAAAAGAAAGCTCGTGAAATCTTCTTTTTAGGTAGAAACTATTCCGCTCAAGAGGCTTATGAAATGGGAATGGTCAATGCGGTAATTCCTCACGATGAGTTGGAAGATACTGCTTATCAGTGGGCTCAGGAAATTCTAGCGAAATCTCCCACTTCTATTAAAATGCTCAAGTTTGCTTTTAACCTAACGGATGATGGTATGGTTGGTCAACAAGTATTTGCGGGCGAGGCTACTCGTTTGGCTTATATGACTGAAGAAGCAAAAGAAGGTAGAAATGCCTTTTTGGAAAAAAGAAGGCCTGATTTTTCAGATATTCCTTATTTGCCTTAAACTTATAGGAGTAGATAGCTTTTTATTAGGCAGACACGTTGGTCTGCCTCAGTTAATATTATTAAGGAGAACTCAAAAATTAAACGTCAATCACCCGTAAATGTAAAAAGGAGTTACGATTTTCATTCGTAACTCCTTCATTTTGAGCCCCCTACCGGGATCGAACCAGTGACCTACTGATTACAAATCAGTTGCTCTACCAGCTGAGCTAAGGAGGCTTCCCTCTTGTTGGGATTGCAAAAGTAATGGTCATTTTTTATTGTGCAACTATTTGTATGTGTTTTTTTGTAAAAAAAACTCCTACGTCAAGTGGAGTTTTTTCTAATTAACTTGTTCTACTATTTAACAGCATCCGCCCCCATCATAGAAGTAGGTAGATGCTGATACAAAAATATCATCTCGCTTCAATGCTGTTAGCTTGTTGGCTGTTTTATCGCATATTGCTAAGGGCTGGTTAGCTAGCAATACATGTCCTTCGTGGTCATCAAAATATGCTTCATCACCATAATAAATAGCGGTTTTGCCTGTAAATACACATGGCCCATCGGCTGGCATGGGATCTTTAATGGCACATACTTCTACACTCTCAATGTAGATGAGTTGATCGGTATCATAGTGTTTTGGATCAAGAATACGGTAAGGACGTTTGGCTCGAATTTCTACCGTTCCAAAACCAGCATCCGTGATGAGTTTAATGTAATCCTGAAGAGGAAGGGAACCGCTCAAGCAAAGTGCACGAAGGCGTTCATCATTACGCAAATGTGTTGGAATATGATCTTCACTGGTCGGATCTGATAATACTAAACGTCCATGTGGTTTGAGCACACGGTACATTTCTGCTAAGGCACGCTGTAAATCTTCTTTGGTAAATATGTTAAATAGGCAGTTCTGAGCTGCCACATCAATACGCTCATCTTCAATGGGTAAATGCAACGCGTCTCCCTTTCTAAGATCTACAAATGTTGATTTAAACCAATCATTTTGCTGTTCTGCCTCAATGAAATTCACTCGACTAGCTTCTAACATCTCATCAACTACATCTACCCCAATTACACCACTTTCAGTACGGTTGAAATAAGCAAATTGCAACAGCTCCATTCCGCCACCAACACCAACATAGAGAATTTTTGGATTATCTACCAAGTCTCGTGGATTTACCGTGCTGCCACAGCCGTAATTCATCTCTAGCATACGTTTGGGAATTTCCAAACCTGGAAGCTGCCAAACAGGGGTGGTTGTACAGCATAATCCTATTTGAGGATTTTCAGCCGCTTCTTTATAAACATTTTTAGTTGTTTCTAAGTATGTCTCCATCCGCTCAATTTAATTATAGGAGTGTATAAATTCTTAATTAGTTCTTTAGCTGTGAGGCTTAGTACTTTGTAATCAAAATACTTAATTGGAATTGCCTAAAGTAAGCCTTTTGAAAAGAAAAAAAAACTGATTTTAGACAGCTTCGCTAAGTGTTTTTCATTCAAATAAGCTAAAACAGAAACAAAAAGTTTCCGATTTCCTTTTCAAAAGAAAAAATATTTTGTGGAGACAAAAAGCTATTTACTTTTCACTTCTGCCTCTTCGTCTTCTCCTTTGCGAATTACCCAAAAGTTATTAAAGCCTTCTCCTACTGTGATGTGAATCATGCGAAGCTGCATCAGTTCTAAAATGGCTAAAAAATTGAAAATGACTGCAATTTTATTGGGCTCAAATGCAATAATCTGTTCAAAGGATAAGCGTTCGGACTGCACAAGTCGCTCTAAAATCATCGTTTTTTGGTCTGAAATTTTGTAGGGGTAAGGAACCACCTGATGGGTAAACGTCTCTTTGCGGTTGGCAAAACGAGTCATGAGTCGCTGATACACTTTAAGAATTTTATATAAATCCAGATCTTGAAGTTCTGTTTCTACATTACTCACTTCGCCAATTTGTTGAAGCTCTTTAACTACATTACCCCGTTTCTCCTTATTCAACATATCTCCTTCCCATTTCTCTAATTCTCCAAGCACGGACTTATATTTTTTATACTCTAATAAATGCCGCACTAACTCTTCTCTAGGGTCAATTTCGTTTCCTTCTTCATCTACTTCTACCCTGGGCAATAACATCTTTGCTTTAATGCGCATCAGGGTGGCCGCAACGAGAATAAACTCACTGGCCACATCCATATTCATGCGTTCTAAATGATGGATGTAATCGAGGAAGTCATTGGTGATTTTGGAAATAGGAATGTCATGGATATCTAGCTCGTCTCTCTTGATAAAGAAAAGCAACAGATCAAATGGACCTTCAAATAAGGGAATTTTAACTTCAAAACTCATAACTATAAAAATTCGCTTTGCCATTGAGCGATACCAACTCAATGGCAAAGCGAATTTAAGGTTTTTACCTAAATTATTACTTTACTAAGAAGGGTTTTCCGCCACGAGTTTATCAATAAATTGGTTAAACTCATCTACAAATTGCACATAAAACGCCCCTGTTCCTGGCCCTGTAAAGCCTGTATGAATTTTTCTTACGATTCCCTTTTTATCAATAAAAATGGTCGTTGGATAGGCTAAAACATGATTGAGCATGGGCAATTGTTTGGCAGCTTCTTCCTTGTCGTTAATTCCTGCAATTAAAAGTTCGTAATTTACACCTAAGCGGTTTTTCATTTTCATGACACTGGCCTTGGCTTTTTCAAACTCGGGTTTTCGTTCGAAGGCTAAGCCAATAATTTCCACGCCTCGTGCTTTATTTGCATCATAAAAGGGTGCTAAAAACTTGGTTTCATCCATGCAATTTGGGCACCAAGAGCCAAATAATTGGACAATCACTACCTTTCCTTGGTACTTGTCATCATTCAATGAAACCTGTTCTCCTTCGAGATTGGGAAATGAAAATGCCAATTTATCGTAACCCTCTTTTAAATAAGTCAAGGTATTCAAATCAGGCAATTTTGCATTTTCATCACGCTTCGCCTCCCATTCCTGATACCAATGCTTTCCGTTTAAAAACTCACCATTTTCTAAATCTCCCGCAGCATTCATATCCGCTTTAAACAGAAAAGAGTGTGCACCATCAAAGCAAGAAAGTAATAGCTGCCTACCATCCATTTTGCCAAATAAGTAGCGGTAATCGCCAGTTGTGGTCAAGAAGGTGCCCGTTACTGTACCATCTTCTTGTTGATCAAAGATGCCTACTGCCATTTCATCTTCTTCTCCTTCTTCGGTTGCTTTAAAGTTTACTGCCCATTTGCCCGCAACATTGCCTTCAGGATTGGCAGTTACCTTAAACGTATCTACTAAATTCGCTTGAAAGGGAATTTGATAATCATCATAGTCCTTACGAATCCAACGGCCATTCATGGTTTTATCTCCTATTTTGGTAATGATTTCGGAGTTAAAGATGTGCATGCCAATTTTTACAGAATCACCTACTTGCTCAAATTCATCTACGAGAATTTGTTCCGCTCCATTCAATAAATATAAGATCGGATCTCCACCTTTCACTTGCATTACTTTAAATCGGAAAGGC
>JBMYQA010000054.1:0-27296 GCA_049600855.1 Flammeovirgaceae bacterium
CCCATGAAGAGTCCACCAAACCAAACGTATGAAATAATACAAAACCTCCTGTTTTGCATTAGCCTATAGTCTTAAATATTTTGAAAGCCCAACGGCTTATTATGCTTATTGTGTAACACTACCTCGGCAGTAGCTTTGTTAGTTGGCTCTTGGCCATTCAATAAATTGACAATGTCTTTTTCGAAAAACGCAACACCAATAGCGATCATCAATGTAACCATCATTACTAAATAAATGAGGTAGAATTTTGAAACACTTAATGCAAATATTGACTGCTGATTTTCCATTTTTTTAAATTTTCTGCTGAAAGAATCACAAGCGATTAGTATTGCTGTGTTGTATACTACAAATGTACGCAGAGATGTTTCATTTAGATTAAAAAAGGGGGGGGACAAGGGGTGGACAGCTTATTAAAATGCTGCTTTTACTTCAAATAGTACAATTTTATTGCTTTTTTTTCGTAGAAATCCTCAAAAATTACCTGATTTCCGTTTCACAACACACCCGTTATTTTTTCGAAAATGAATAGTTTTGCGCAGGAAAATGCCAAAAAAATGAAATATAAATCAATTTAAAGTAACCGAAACTATGAAATTTGAAAATGGTGAAGCGTTTCTCACCCAATTAAGAATCATTTTTTACGCTTTATTAGCAGGACCTTTACTGCTTTTCTTCTTTTTAATATTGCAAGAAAAAAATGGCAACTTAAGTGTGTATTGGGAAGTTGGGGATTCGGTTTTGTTCGTTCGATGGAGTATTGGACTTGTTTTAGCTGGCTTAACGGGCTTTGCTTATGTGATGTACAATAAAAGTTTAGCTGTTGTTAGAGTGCAAGGTAGTTTGAGGGAAAAGTTGCGCCAGTATTGGGCTGTAAATATGAAGAAATACGTGTTAATGAGTGCCTCGTGTATACTTGCTTTGTTTGCGCACTTTCTTACCTTAGATCCAATCTTTAAAGCCGTATATATTTTTGTGATGATTATCATGGCGATCAGTAGTCCTGGACTTTATTCGTTACTCAAAGATTTGAGGGCAAATAGAGAAGAAGCAATTATTCTAAAGAAAAACCTACCTATCCCTTAAGAAACGATGAAACAGTATAAAAACATCATTTTTGATTTAGGCGGCGTAATCATCAATTTAGATTACCAGGCTACTACCAATGCCTTTACCAAGCTATGTGGTAGGGATATGAGTGAAGTCTACAGTCAAAAAAGGCAAGACCCGATATTTGATGATATTGAAACGGGGAAAATTAGTCCGCATGAATTTCGAGAGGGCTTAAAGCAATTATTCAATTTTGAAGCAAGTCACGACCAGATTGATGCCGTTTGGAACGCCCTCTTACTTGATATTCCTCCAAGTCGGATTGATTTATTGAAGCAGTTAAAAGCACAAAAGCGAATTTTTCTACTCAGTAATACCAATGCGATTCACAAAATTGCTTTTGAACGAATCTTAAAAAAAGCAACAGGAATCCCGAAACTAGATCCGTTGTTTGAAAAAGCCTATTACTCTCATGAGCTGAATGATCGAAAGCCGAATGTGAGCATATTTGAGCGTGTAATTGATGAAAATGCGCTCAATCCTGCTGAAACACTCTTTATCGACGATAGTGCCCAACACATTATTGGTGCGAAGCAGGCGGGCTTACATGCTTATCACCTCACTGCACCAACTACGATTTTGGACTTAGGTTTGGTATAGCCAAGCCTTAATTTTTGTTAAGTGCTTGGACATAATTAAGTATAGTTTTTTTCAATGTATTTTTTGCTGTAGTTAGGCAAAAAATGCAGTCCTAGCAGCGCTAAGGCAATATTTTTTAACGACACTACAGTAAAAAAAACAAAGAAATAAGCTATAAATAATTGTGTTTAAGCACTTATAGACAATTCAATGGTGTTCGATAGCTTATAATTTTCTATTAGCTTTGATCACTTAGCAAGCAAATTACAACCATGGTTTTAAAAGGGGAAAATCTAGTCAAGAAATATAAAAAGCGTACGGTAGTAAAAGGAGTGTCTATCGAGGTAAATCAAGGGGAGATTGTAGGATTATTAGGGCCGAATGGGGCTGGAAAAACGACTACATTTTACATGATTGTGGGGTTGATTAAGCCGAATGAAGGAAATGTATACTTAGATCAAGAAGACGTGACCGCCCTCCCAATGTTTCGGCGAGCACGACTTGGGGTTGGCTATTTGGCGCAAGAAGCTTCTGTTTTTCGAACCTTGACGGTAGAAGAAAATATTTTGGCTCCCTTACAGTTGACAAATCTGAGCAAGCAAGCACAAGTCGAAAAAATGGAATCTTTGTTAGAAGAGTTTAGTTTGACACATGTGCGGAAAAATTTAGGAATGGTGCTATCTGGTGGAGAACGAAGAAGAACAGAAATTGCGCGTGCCCTTGCTGTTGATCCCAAGTTTGTCTTGCTCGATGAGCCCTTTGCAGGAGTAGATCCCATTGCCGTAGAAGAAATTCAATCCATTGTAGCGAAACTAAAGCAAAAAAATATTGGTATCTTAATTACCGATCATAATGTAAACGAAACACTTTCCATCACCGATCGCGCTTATTTATTGATTGAGGGGAATATCTTTAGAACAGGAACGGCCGAGGAACTTGCCGCAGATGAACAGGTAAGGCGTTTATATTTGGGTAAACATTTTGAATTGAAAAGGAAGATTTAATTTATGAACAGCTTATTCTTGAAAATACTCATCGGCATCGCCATTATTTACCTCATCATTTGTATCGGCTATTATTTATTTCAAGAAAAAATCATCTTCCATCCAGAAAAAATCGCCCAAGATTTTAACTATCAATATCCTGTTCCTTATGAAGAGCATTTTTTAAAAACGGATGATGGAGTCAGCATTAATGTCGTACATGCTAAAACGGAAAATGCTAGCGGTGTCGTTTTATACTTTCATGGAAATGCAGCACATTTATATGAGCTCGGCTATGTGGCAGGCGAGTTAGCTTCATTTGGCTACGATGTACTGCTTATGGATTACCGCTCTTATGGTAAAAGCACTGGGAAATTAAGCGAAGAAAACCTGCATAAAGATGCCAGAATGTGCTACAATTGGCTGCTAGAGCAGTATGATCCTAGCCAAATCATCATCTATGGGCGTTCCATTGGTACAGGAGTGGCTACAAAATTAGCGTCTACGGTACCGCATCAAAAACTCGTGCTGGAATCTCCCTACTACAGTGTGATAGACTTAGGGCAATATTACACGCCATATTTACCTTACAAACTCTTAGTGCGTTATCCACTCAAGTCAGGGGAATATATTCAAAAGGTAACGTCTCCCGTGTTCATCATTCATGGCAAAGAAGATAAAATTGTTCCATTTGCTTCAGGAAAGAAACTAGCGGAAGCTACCCCTAATTTGGGTAAATTCTATGAATTAGATTATGCGGGGCATAATGACTTAGGACAATTCGATACCTACCATAAAGCCTTAGCAGATGTTTTTTTCAATCACTAACGTTTCGTTAGCCCTGTCTTAAATGATACGCTTTGGGTTGTACAAATGCCCGAATGCCTAAGTAGGATAGGGTAGAACCAAGCCCCGAATTCCCACGCCCCGACCAAGGCACATTTGGACTCACTCGATCGCAGCAATTCCAATATACGGTGCCCGTATTTAATTGGCTAAACAGCAATTGGGCGCGTTCTTGATCATTCGAGAAAATGGCGGAAGTAAGGCCATAAGGTGTATCCTGCATGAGTGATAAGGCTTCCGCATCATCAGCCACTTGTTGAATGCCAATAATAGGTCCAAAAGATTCTTCTAGCATCACCTGCATGCTGTGGTTCACATCAAGCAAAACGGTGGGTTCAAAGTAATACCCCTTCCGAGCTAGCTTTTTGCCTCCTAATGCAAGTTTAGCGCCTTTGGCCACCGCATCTTCTACCTGGGCTTGAAGTACAGCTAATTGCGCATTTCGGGTTAAGGGTCCCACAAAGGTTTTTAAATCTGTCGGGTCACCAATGGTGTAGTTTTTCACCTCTGCTACAAATGCTTCGACAAACTCCTCATAAATATGTTTATGCACGTAGATGCGTTCCACGGCACAGCAACTTTGCCCATTATTGTAAAAAGCGCCTTCAGCCGCATTAATTGCCGCTTGTTTGACAGCTTTTACATCATCCATCACATAAAGCGGGTCTTTTCCGCCCAATTCTAATTGGACAGGCACGAGTTTAGGAGCCACCGCTTGGGCAATGGACTTTCCTGTTTGGTAAGAACCTGTAAAAAAATAACCATCAAGGTGGATGGAAAGTAAGGTCTGGCCAACTTCAGCACCTCCAAGAGCAGTATCAAATACATTTTTTGGCACGCCAGCTTCCCACAATAAATCTCGAAACTTTAAACCAGTGAGTGAAGCAAATTCTGAAGGTTTATAAAGTACGGCATTGCCACTGACTAAGGCATAAAGAAATACATTGAAGCCCACATTATAAGGAAAGTTCCATGCGGAAATATTACCAATTACCCCCAATGGTTCGTAGACAATTTTTTCATAAGTATTTCCCGTTTTTACCATCTCTTCTTCCTGCAACCAAATCTCTGCATTTTCTTGCAGATGCTCAATCCGATTTTGAGCACCAGTAATCTCATTGATAGATTGCTGAAGCGGTTTGCCCGTTTCAGCGGTCAGAATCTGAGCCAACTCATCGCGCTGTTGCTGCACTAATTTACCAAACCGCTCAATACAAGCTAGTCGATCTAATACCGTTTTATCTTTCCAACTGGATTGTCCTAGTCGTAACTGTTGTAATTTTTGCTCAATACTTTCTGGTGTATCTGTTTGAAGGTTTGTAATCAGCTCTTCTGTTGCGGGGTTAATGATCGCTATAGTCATAGAATGGAAAATCTAATCTCAATAAATGCTTTATTTTTCGAAAGATATGATAAATTCAAACAGTCTCTAAATATTTCCTTCATGAAAATTGCAGTAATCGCTATTAGTGGTCAACTTGGTGTATTAATTCAAGAAATTTGCAGAGTGCAAAGCCACAGGGCGACCGCATCAATCAGTCTTAGCCATGATTCAGGAATATCAAGATCAAGAAAAATAAGCACATGAAGGCACATTTTCTTAAGCTATTGGAATATGAAAAATGGGCAAATGATCAGCTCATTGAGTTAACGCAACAAGTGACTCATTTACCGCCAAAAGTCAAAGCCATCTTTGCTCACTTATTGAATGCCCAACTCATTTGGCATGCTAGATTGACAGGGCAACCCAATGAAGTAAAGGTTTGGGAAGTATCCGAACCCCATCAATGGCAACAGCTGAGTGACCAGCATATTCGGCTTTTTCAAACCTATGTAGAAGGAATGTCAGCAGATGATTTCTTGGGAACGATTGAGTATACCAACTCAAAAGGTGTGATGTATCAATCCAGCATTTATGAGGTATTGACGCATTTAGGAATCCATTCGAGTTATCACAGAGGGCAAATTGTGGTGCTGTTAAGGCCATTAGTCGATGCCGTGCCAGCGACTGATTTCATCTTTTTTGTGCGCTAAGAGGCTGTTTTGAAATAATTGTTATTGATGACAGTTGCTAAACTTTTTAAGAAAATTTTGGTTTTACGATTTAATGGATCATTGGAAACAGCCTTATAGCCTTCAATACATCATTTTTATTATGATGTGTGTCATTGGTAGCAGTTGCCAGCCCAAAGATACTCCGCCATTCATCATAGAAGTAGTTGGAGAAAACTACGAATGGATAATTCGGTATGCAGGCACGGATGGTTTGCTGCACACTGCTGACGATAAAATTGGATCGGGAGCCATTTACGCACCTGCAAATAGTCCTGTTCAAATTCATTTAACGAGTCGAGATAACCTTTATTTCTGGTTTTTAAATGAATTTGATCAAAAAGGTTTGGCCATGATTGATCGAGAAGAGTTGCTCACTTTTAAAACAAATGGAGTAGGGGAGTTTCCGGTTGAAGCAGATCAATTCTGTGGCTTTTCGCATGAATCGTTGCACATCAACTTTGTGGTGCTTGAGAGTGAGGAGTTTATGCAGCAAATTCAAAAGAAGTAGTTGCAGGGAAATTAACGCACTAAAGTGATCGCTCCTTTGTAAGTGAGCACAGCACCATCTAAAAACTCCACTGTCGCTCGATACGGATAAATTCCTGGAGGAAGTGCTTGCCCTCCTTGTGTTCCATCCCAACCAGACTCCAACTCATTGGGTGGAATATTGTTGCGCCCAAAAATTACACTGCCCCACCGATCAAAAACCAATAAGGACTGAATGGTAGTGACATTTGGAACCTGAGCCTTGGCGATAAATGAGTCATTCAACCCATCTCCGTTGGGACTAAAAGCTGTAGGGAATTGAATTAATCGTACTTTTTCTACTTGAACCTGTAAAGAATCAGAAGCTTGGCAGCCAAGTTCTGAGGTAGCCGTTAAGCTGACTTGTTGATTTTCTGTAGGTAACCAAATAGGCGCACTGCAATTGGTATTGCATAAAAGCGAGGGAGTCCAACTGTAATGGCTAATGCTGAAGTTTGCTTGTGGTGTTAATTGTACCTGTTCGCCTAAGGTAATGGTTACATCATCGCCTAGTTCGAGTGTAAATGGGAGGGTTGGATTAATGGTAATTTGCTCCTCATACCGACAACCATTGTAATCAGAAATTAGGAGTTGGTAATTACCCTCAGCTAAATTATTAAATTGATTGAGTTCATCAGGAGCGTTCCCATTTAAACTCAGTGTGTAAGGCGCAGTACCATTGTTAATTTGACTAATCCAAATGGATGCAGGAGGGTTTTCTACACAGTCTCTTGGTGTAATATTTAGCGTTGGTTGGATGTTAGGATCTGGCAAAACGGTTAGATGGAGTGAGACAATACTATCGCAACCTAACACATTTGTGAGTGTATCGACATAAACGCCACTCGTACTTAAGGTCTGATCATGAAAAGGATAGCTATTTCCTGCACAGATCGTATCTTCCAAATTGCTTTCGGTGGGGGCTATAAAGTAGATTTTAGGATCAGCATTAATTCGGCACAATTGGCTCGAAAGGTTTTCGGCACTATTGGCAAGCAAGTACCGATAATAGTTTAATCCAGCTTCAAACTGGTGAATCGTTAAGGTTGAACTATTCTCGCCAGCTAAATTTTCCCAAGTCACTCCTCCATCCATACTTTTTTGCCATTGATAGGTGGGAGTACTGAATTGATTCCCAGTAATTTCTGCGGTTAAAGTGATGGTGTTGTCTAGTCCGCAAAGGCTGTCTAAACTCGGAGAGGTAATGGTAATTTCAGGTCCACAGGCACGAAACGAGATATTATCAAGTGCCAAATCATTGCCAATACCTCCGGGAGCATTATTTCGTAAAGAAAGTTTGACCGAATCTTGGTTTAAGGCGGAGGTGAAGGTAAAACCGAAATTGTACCAAGTTTCATCTTGTGGAATATCGCCCGTATTAAATACAGGCACATCATCGAGTAGAAAAGTGACATTTGGATTGGAGTGTCCTGTAGCTGATGCGCGTACTATGTTAATGATGTCGGCGGAGAATTCATAAAGGGTATTTTCACATAATCCAGTAACCGTTTGTTCGTAAAATAGGCCGGGTTCAAATGACGCATTCACCACCATCATGTAACCATTCGGATCGGAGCTATTATCGGGAATGGCTAACCAAGTATCGTAAAGGTCAGCCCATGCTCCCGTGTGGTTTGTAATGACGTATTCGCCATCAAAGGGAGGGACGGTAGTGGTGTAAGTATAACTTGGAGCAATGTTTGGGTCGAAGGAGATGATATTAGCGGTACCTGATCCAAAATCACCATCTGTAAATACATTATCACCCAAGTTGCCATCGCATACTTGGCTATATGTGGGTATGCATATACTCAGGAGGATTAGTAAGAAAGAACCAAAACGCATGATAATTGTTAGATAGAGCGAAAGAAATTTTTGTAAGTTGGGTAGAAAATTATTCTCTTCAAAATATAACGATTGCATAGAATCATTTGGTAGATTAGGATTTATAAAAATAGACTTTCGTAAAAAAGAAATGTTGTAACACTTACTTGGTACACCTATGGTCACCTTTCAAGTTCAGCTCAAGTGGCAAGAATACCGTGATTTTTCCTTTAATCAATCTTTCGGGAAACCCGTTCCTGTATTCTTATGGTCGGTGGGCTTGTTGTTTGTGATTGGCGGTGCGGTGTTATGGGGGAGAGGTCAAGAATTAGCGGGAATGTTGTTAGTGTTGCTCGGCGGTATTTTAATCGGCTTTTGGCCCATTATCACTTACCGAAGGTTGCGAGAAACCTGGAGAAATTTAAAACCATTAAGTGCGCCCATGCATTACCGAATCGACGAAAATCAATTGCATGTATTTGGAGACGGTTATGAGCTACATAAAAACTTAGCCGAGCTATTTAAAATTGAAGAACAAAAAAGCTATTTTTTGCTCTATCTGAAAGCCAATTCAGCGAGCATGATTCCAAAGCGTAGCTTATCAGCAGCGCAATTAACAGCACTTCAGTCGATTTTTAGTCACTATACGCAATGATCAACTATTTATACTCCATTGTCACCTATTTAATAGACGATATTCAGAAAAAAATGATTGGGATGGCACTCATTGTATTTTTAGTAGTGGTGATTCCCTATTTATTAGAACATCCTGATTTATTTCAGAATTACCTAAGTGATGAAGAAGAGTTGGCACAAGCAGTACTCGATTTTAATCAGTTATGCCCATTAACGATTCAAGAACACATGAGGGTTGATCAATTATTTACTTTACCCGATAGTCAGTTGCAACTCAATGTAACCATTATTCCCTACCTAAAATCCGAATTGAGTTTAGGCAAGTTTATCGAAGATACTACACCCAATTTAATCGCTGAAATGGCAGAATCGCCAAACGGAGATGCGATGTTAGAAGATTACTTAACGTTAAGTTTGTTGTGTTTTGATCAAAACGGTGCATTTATTGACGCTTTTGAAATTGAATATGAACAAATCAAGAAGTATAAATAAGTGCTAGCACCTTACCTCATCGGTGTGTTTTTAAACGCTGAATGCAACTTGGAATTCAGGGAGTTCCCATTTTTCTACTTTACCTTTGCACTCCAATTAGCCTACTTAACTAAATGGATCGAAGAAAATTTATCAAGCGAGTTGGAATATCAACAGCAGTAATTGCCACAGCAGGAACAGGTTTCGGGTTGGTGTTTGACCACAAAACAACTCATCAACCTTTGGCCGTCAGAACTGTACGCTTTACCAGTATGGCTGAAGCACGTAAAGAGTTGGAAATCATTGAAAAAGCCAAAGGGTTGGAAGTCAGTGGCGATTGGGATTTATATCAAAACTTAATCCATTGCGCCCAAAGTATTGAGTACTCTTTAACAGGGTATCCTAAAGATCGGAATCCGTTGTTTCAACTGACGATTGGCGCATTGGCACTGAGCAAATTTGATCGGCAGGGGTTTATGGCACATAATTTAAATGAACCAATTCCCAAAGCCCCTGTGATTCAGCCGAAAGGCCAACTTGATCAAGCATTTTTTAGGCTAAGAAAAGCAATTGATGACTTTGATCGTCATCAAGGTTCCTTTAAACCTCATTTTGCTTATGGTAAACTGACTAAAAAAGCGTATGCTAAAGCTCATGCTATGCATTTGGCCGATCATTTTTCAGGAATGAACTATGGATGAAATCCCTGAAATTTCAATGGAAATGAAACTTTTACAATGCATTAACAGTTATTAAGAAAATAAAAAGGTAGTAATTGCATCTCACCGCAACATACCGCAATTCACCGAGAATTCATGCGCTTTATAGATTTGAGTTTTCTAAGAAATGAGATCAACCTTATCTTTGTTTTGTGAATGTTTAGATATGCTAACTAGAAATACCCATTTAATCATGAAAAAGTTTGTTATTGTTCTTATTAGTGCTTGTTTTTTGGCCGCTTGTTCTTCTGTACCGTCGCAAACATGGCAACCTAAGTCGCATCCACCTGTACATAAAAAATATAAAAAATAAGGGAATTGAACTTCCTTACACCAAGCCTCAGTAGTTGAAATTGGCAATTACTGAGGCTTTTGCTTTTTTAGTAATCCATATTTTACCTACAGCTTTGTGTTTTTGTACCTTGTAGCTACTTTTACAAGTAAGCTATTCAAATGCTACAATCACGCTGAATCAATTTTAATTCCTTCATGAAGAAAACTGCATGGGTTATTTTTAAGTAGAGAGATGTTTTTCTACAGCATTATCGATTTTTAAATCAAACATTATGAGGATGTATAGATTCTCGGATAGCATATGGAAAATAGGCCTGTGCTTAATGATAAGTTGTTTTTTGGTAATTGATGCTTCCGCTCAATTAAAAAAAGGCAAAAGGTTATTTTTTAAAGAACACTACAGGCGTGCCCTGCCTGTATTTGAAGAAGTGATACAGCAGGAGCCTTCCAATGCTCAAGCTTTGTATTATGGGGGAATCTGTCATTTATTGAATTACGATAATGCTACAGGTCTTGATTACATGCTGAAAGCACTTGCTCTTGATCCAAAAATTGATCGGAAGCACCAAGATTATTGGCTAGGGATTGCTTATCATTATAATTATGAATTTGATAGTGCTAAGAAATACCTAAATGCTTATAAGGAAACGTTGAAGAAAAAAGATCAACGCCATGAAACCATTGCCAAATGGCTGCATGAAGTCGATTGGGCCAATAAACACCGTGATGTTCAAATCAGGTATTGGGTAGAGAAAATCCGTGGAAATATTAATACTGAACATTCCGAGCACAGTCCTTTAATTTCTCAGGATGGTCAAACGCTGATTTATACCTCAAGAGGGCATGGAGTGACGGGCAATAAATTAGCCTATGATGGAGATTTTTACGAAGACATTTATCGAGTAACTCTAAAGAACGACAGCACGTGGTCAACACCAGAGAAAATTAGCCAAATCTTAAATACCAAAAGCCATGATGCCAGTTGTCAATTATTTGATAATGGTAATCAAATGCTCATTTACCGTTGGAAAAGTAATGGCGATTTATACCTTGCACAAAAAATAAGTAATAACCAATGGGGAGATGCCAAGCGTCTACCTAAAGGTACAATTAACACGCGCCATTACGAATCGCATGGTTTTATTACGGAAGATGGCAACTCACTATTCTTTGCCTCTAACCGAGGAAATATACGAGGGGATTTAGATATTTATGTGAGTACAAAAGATGCTTCGGGAGAATGGGGTAAGCCTGAAAAACTGAGTGACCATGTGAATTCACCATACGATGATGATTCGCCATTTGTAACCCCTGACGGAAAAGAGCTGTATTTTAGCTCCAGAGGTAGAAACAGCATGGGTGGCTTCGATGTATTTAGAAGTGTGTGGGATGAAACGGCCAAAGCTTGGGGGCCTGCCGAAAATATGGGAGAGCCTGTAAACACACCAGAAGATGACATCTATTTAGTATGGCAAAGTAATGGATTGGAAGGTTATTTTTCTTCTAATCGTGTTGCTGGTGAAGGCGAAAAGGACATCTACCGCTTTGGAAAGGTGTTTCCTGTTCGTTTAGAAGGAATCGTATACAGTAAAGAAACGAAACTCCCTTTACCAAATATCAAACTTGATTTTAGCAATAAGGCATATCAAGTGGATTATAAGTCAATGACGGATGAAAAGGGAAACTATGCGCTAGAAATCGCCTCTCAATTGCCATTTAGTTTAGGATTTACATTCAAACTTCCAAATACACCTGATGCTCAGTCCTCATTTTACAAAGATTCCATCTTTATTCCATTAGCCAAAGTGCCTGGTGTGGTCATGAAGCGTGACTTTTACATTCCAGAGCCCACGGTTCATATTGAGTTATTGGGAACAGTGACGGATCGTGATACGGACACACCAATCGATGGGCGTGTGGTAGTGAGAGATGATAAAAATAATGTGACGCTCAAAGAAGTTGAAACTGCCAATGGCAATTTTAAATCAGGTTTGGATGTAGTGCCAGGTAGTACACTGACGATTGATTTCTATCATGGTGAAACGAAATATGAGCAGCTAGCTGATGTGACGGTTCTTACTAAAGGTACGATCAAAAAAGACATTTCACTTATCGTAAATGAGAAGGATGAAGCGCTGGTGGTAACCGTTAAGGAAGGCGAGCTGCCCAGCAACATCTATTATGATTTTGATCAAGATCATATTCGGGAAGATGCTGCAAATGAGTTGGATAAATGGGTAACTTACCTAAAAGAACATCCAAATGCTGAAGTAGAATTACTGTCTCATACCGATGCTCGTGGCAGTGAAGCCTACAATCTTGACCTTTCTAGGCGCAGAGCAAATGCGGTGGAGAGCTATTTAAAATTAAAAGGAGTAGCAGCAGACCGAATTTTTAAGAAATTGTGGTTTGGTGAAGGAAAACTTACGAACGATTGTATGGACGGTAGCGCGTGTTCAAAGGCCGCTCATCAGGCTAACCGAAGAACAGAGATCAAGCTAAAGACAAAATAAAGCAAAGAAAATGATCGATTAACGACCTTACAATCAGGGTTAACAAAGTATTTAAACAGATGAGCTAGAAAAACATCCTTTGGGGTGTTTTTTTTATGATCTTCGTCTTTATTTGCACAAAATAATAGGACTTATGCATAAACGATTTTTTATTACCATCGCCATTGTATTATTAGGAATTACTGCTTATCAGATTTTTGGGCACAAGGAATTAAATGTGATTGAGGTAGATGCACCTCCCCTTTTTGTAGTGGGGAAAAGCTATAAAGGTTTTGCAGGCGATAAACCAGTAGAAAGGGCTCTAAAAGAAACAGAAAAGTTACTGGATAAAGGTTTGCTGAGTGGAGCATTAAGTGTGTGGTATTATGGCAATCCAGACCAAAACCAAGATTCCTTGAACATAATTATTGGAGCCGTTCGAGCAGATTCAACTCAGGATATGCCGATTGAATATGAGTTATTTCGAATTCAAGAAGGAAAAGTGTTAAGGGCGATACTTGACCCTACTGAAATCTTTGCACCTACTCCGAATGAAGTGAATGAAACACTTTTGGATTCAGCTAAAATTAAAAATTTAGGGGAACGCGCTTACCTATACAGCGAAAGATATGTGATAACAAATGATAAACGACTAATTTGGAATGATATCTATGTAAAATAAAAACATATTTATTGAGCTAGACACGTTTATATGCACATATGCTGAAAAAAATAAATATTATTGTTTTTGCGCTAAAACCTTACATGAAGATTTTGTGGGCAGATATCAGATAAACATCTGTTTATTTGTTTAAAATCAAGATTAAAAACCTAAAAATAAGGTGAAATAGCTTAAAATATAAACGTATTCTAGCAACTAAACAATAGTTTTTTGGCCTAAAAACAGTTGTGAGTTATATAAATTATAGATGAAAAGATTTTAAATAATTGTGAATGCGTGTTGATTACAAAAAAATATTACCATAACTTAGAAATAAGATTGAATACCAGCGATCAAATCTACTACCTTTCTCAAAGCGATCTAACTAAAAAAAACATCTATACTATAATTTAGTATAAGACCACTTCCATGATAATTTTTTACTAATGTATGTTTTCCTAAAGATGCGTTTTCGTAAATCTTTGGGTTAAGGGCATATGCTGTGTATTTATTGAATTGAATCTAAACTGACGTATTTCATCAAATTAGCCCTATATGAATCGGACCCTTACTAATCGTATTCATTTAGTTTTTGTGTTTCTCATGCTTGGCTTATCCAATATGGTATTAGGTCAAGACGCTACTATTTCGGTGCAGTTACTGGATGCCAATGGTAGTCCTAGTGCTGGGCCAAGTGCTGGAGATGCTTGTGGAACAGCTCGATATGAGTTTTCTGCAGCTAATATTCCTCAGCCAGATTCCACTTATGTTTGGAATTTGGATAATGGTAGTGGAAACATTACTACAGACCTTACGCCTGAAGCGACCTATGCTGCCCCAGGAACGTATATGGTCACCTTACAAATTGGAGATGGTTCTTGTGGAACTTGTCGCGATACCGTCTATGTAAGGGTGTACAATAACCCTACCATAGATTTTAACGCAGACTTTACTTCTGTTTGTAAGAACAATCCGGTAGAGTTTACACCAAGTGTATTCTCTGATCCTGATGATTCCATTACCAGTTATGAATGGACATTTGGAGATGGTGATTTGGTAAATACCGATTCCATGCCGACTCACGTTTATACGCAAGTGCAAGATTATAAAGTGAGTTTAAGAATAACCACAGAGAATGGTTGTACCGATTTTCTGGAACGGAATAATTACATCACCGTACTCAATACCGCCACTGCGGATTTTGAGCCCTCCACAAATACGCCAGTCTGTTTAGGCGATCCAGTCAGTTTTACGAATAATTCCAGTATGGATGTCGTCATATCAGGAAGTACGGGATCCATCACAGGAGCGAGTTGGGATTTTGGAGATGGAAATACGAGTAGCAGCACCGCAACAACTGTCAATCATACCTATTTGGCTTCGGGTACCTATGATGTCAGCTTGGCCGCCATTGCTTCAACAGGTTGTAACGATACTATAGTAAGGAATAATATCGTAACCGTTTTTGACCCCTTTTCAAGGATTAATGCATTTGGAGTCGATACCGTCTGTGCGGGAGATATTGTCCCGCTCACCGCCATTGCTGATTCTGCTGCTGCCCAAGGTGTAACCGTAACATCTTGGGATTGGACTTTTGTAGGGGCGAATACAGGAAATGCAACTGGCGTAACCATCAATCCAACATTTTCTAATGGAGGATTAACGACTATTCAAGTAACCCCAACATTTAGCAATGGTTGTGTAGGGACAACCTCAAGTGTAAATGTATTTGTTCGATCAGCGCCAACAGTGGAAGGTACGTCAGGTTCCGATGTAAATGGTTGTTTGTTCGACACGATAGGTGCTCCATTTTTTCAAGTAGATTTTGGCATTGTTGCAGCAGGCTCACGGCCAGGTACGTATACTTGGAATTATGGTGATGCAACTTCTACTACAGGTGATGAGGTGACCCAAAACAACATTACACATACCTATAGTGCCGTAGGTTCTTATGATGTAACCCTAACCTATATAGATGCCAATGGCTGTTCGGCTACAGATATGGTGACTACCGTTACTGTTGATACGCCAGTAGTGAGTTTCACAGCAGTGCCCATGGAGCTTTGTGTGGATAGTGTGGTTACTTTTGCTGTTGGAACTTCATTTCCTGTAGCAGCGGGTAATATAACGACGTACGAATGGGATTACGATGATGGCGGAGGATTTCAAGCCCCTGTAGCGCCTTCTGGTGCAGGGAACTTTGCTTATCCTGTAGCAGGAGAATATCAACCACAACTGAGAGTAACAACAAATGATGGTTGTCAAAGTACGTATACACTCCCCGAAGAAATTATCGTGGTAGACCAACCTGTGATTGACTCCATTGCCATTATTACCACCATGCCTGCTTGTGGTAGTGACAATATATTCTTTGAAGTATATTTTGATACCACTGGTGGGTTGCCAATTGCAGATAGTGTTATTTTTGTAGCAACAAACCTCACAGATGGTACTGCAGGACAAGATCAAAGTGTGACAGAAATTGCTCCACTAACAAATCCTGCAATTGTTTCGATGCCATTTACTTCCATAGGGCAATTCTCCATTACCGCAACTGCGTTCCGAAATACATGTGCTGCTGTGAACTCCTATACACTCTCTGATTTTGGAGATACAGTAGAGATTCATGGTACCATTGCTGGTTTTACTATGAATGGCGTAATTGATGGAACTACTTCTAGCTCATGTGCCTTTTCAACTCGCGAAGTTACCGTAACCAATACGAGTCAGGGTACAGACAATGTGGATTTACAAGACCTCGTTTTTGAATGGGACTTTGGAGGTGCTCCTGACGGAACTAGTCCGATCACTACTCAAATCCATTTAGATACAGGTAGTACTTCACTAGATTATATCTATGCTGCGGCAGGTTCATATACCGTGACATTAACTGCAACGGATACGCTTACGGGTTGTACCGATGTAACGACTTTTACAGCTAATGTGGGTGAAGCCGATGCAGCCATTACGTTAACCCCCAATGGCTTTACTGCTACAGGCGAATATTGTAGAGGGGCAACGATTAACTTGGCCGAAACGTCTAGCTTAACTGCCGCAACAGTGAGTGCACGCAGTTGGACCATTAGAAGACTTGATCCTGCATTTGGTTTTACAGATGTGAATAATACCAGCCAAAATTTCGACTACACATTTGAGGAAGCTGGTGAGTATGAAATTCAATTAGACATTACTACTAACGGTGGATGTACCTTTGCCGATAATGCATTATTGAGGCAATTAGATACCATCATCGTTCGTGGTCCGAATGCTGATTTTAGTAAAATTGATTTAACGGGACTTCCGTTCTGTTTATCGGGTAGTGGTGGCTTCCCTGGTCAGCCCGTTCAATTCTTGAATACGGCTTCAGATACCAACACCATCGCACCGAATGGCGCAGATAGTTTATTCCAGTGGTCGTGGGATTACGGGGATGGCTCTGGAGCCGATGTTTACTTTGCACAAGTAGATACGGTGAGCCACACCTACACCGCCGCGGGTACTTATGATGTTACATTAACCGTAACAGATGGAAATGGCTGTTCCGACTCACACACCATTACATCAGTGGTTGATGTAGTTACTCCTTCGGCTAGCTTTACCGTATCAGATACGTTTGCTTGTTTGGAGGATAATCGAATATTCACCTTCACCAGTAACTCAACAGGTGGTACAGGGCCTTATACGTATACCTGGGATGTAGACGATCCTGCATTTACATCAACAAACTCAAATTCGGTCACACATACCTATGTGAATGGTTCATCTACCGCCAAAACGGTATCATTAACCATTACCGATGCCAACGGTTGTACGTCTTCCGCATCGGTAAATATTACGGTGTTTGATGTGGAACCGAATATTTTAGCACCAGTACTTTCTTCAGGCTCGCTTTGTTCGCCTGCTACTTACGATTTTGATGTAGTTGGTCCACTCAGTGGCGGAGCCTTTGAAGCAGGTACCACCTTCTTCTGGGATTTCTTTGACTCTCAGGGAGGTGCTTCAGGTAATAAAGCCTTTGAAGAAGATCCAAGTAATACCTTTAATAATGTGGGTACCTTCTTCCCGCAGGTAATTATTACCTCTCCAAATGGTTGTTCAAATACCTATACGGCGCCTGCAACCGTTGTTCAAGGACCTACAGGTACCTTGAGTGTAGTAGATAATACACTGTGTTTAGGAGATACGGCTGAGTTCTTCGCCCGTTTAGTGGGTACCAATGTAGAGATTCTTACTTGGGACTTTGGAGATGGCCAATCGCAATCAGGTGCGCCAATTGCAGGTACAGCGTATTCAGATGGTGTTGGAGATTTAGGTGAAGATGGAGTAGTAGGAGATTCTGTATTAGCCGAATTAGATTATCCTTACCAAACTCAACCAGGTATTTTTGCGCCATCAATTATTGTAGAAGATTCATTTGGCTGTCAGAATACCATCTTAATGGATGATGGAGCAAGAGAAATGTTAGTAAGTAATGCCGCACCTACCTCATTCTTGACCGATTTGAATGGTAGAATTTGTGTAGATACGGATATTAACCTCACAGATGACATTACTCCTGATGCAGAAACGCAATCGAATGACCAATCGCCATCAGTATTATTGCCAAATGTAGATACCGTCATCTGGGATTTTGATGCCGATAATGCTACAGGAGTAAAAGGCTCCACACTAGTAGATGTTAACGGAATCGGCATAGCAGGAGGAGTGTTTGGTACCACTAACACAGATTTGAATCCAACCATTCAATATTCAGACTCTAATCGCTACCGCATACAGGTAACCACGATCACGGAATTTGGTTGTGTGAATACCTATGATACCACAGTGCGTGTAATTCGAAACTTCTTAGCTGCTGCATTTACAAATGATGAAGTGTGTTTAGGTGATTCCATTTCATTTACAGATGGCACGACTTCAACAGGCGGAGTGGGCTATCCGAATGCAGATACGTGGTTCTGGGATTTTGGCGATGGCGATAGTACAACAGTAACCGGTGCTTCTGGAGATGTGAGGCATTTATATGGGGCTTCTGGCGCATATGATGTGATTTTAGTCGCTTCCAATTCCGAATCGGGCTGTACAGCCTCCGATACCGTTTTACAATCGGTAAGTGTATTTGAGGTAAATGCCGCTTTTAATATTGATATTTTAGGTGATGCTGTTGGTATCTCTTCAGGAACAGGTGGAGTAGCTGAGTTTAGAGGACAGTTTACGAATGTGACCTTTGATGGTTCTCCATCAAGCAGTTCATTAATTCTGGGAGATACCATTTTAGACCCTTCAGGGTTTATTTGGGATTTAGGTCGAGAAGAGGATCCTGCTGGAACAACTGTGAATGGGGATACCATTACAGGTATTAATTATGATATCATTGGTGTAGATACGGTTACCCTCATTGTTCAAAGTGTAAAAGGTTGTACAGACACCCTACAGCGAATTCTTACCATTCAAAATAATCCACCTACGGTTTCACAAGTAAACATGGGGCCTTTCTCGGTCTGTGATGTAGTAGGTACAACTACTGGAGTAACAGTATTTAGTTCGACAACCTTTGATACTACTTTTAATGATTTAGATGCTTCCATTCCAAATGGACAACGCTTTGGCGTAGTCAGTTATCCTGATCACGTCTTAGACAGTGTAGAAATTGTATCGCAACCTTCAAGTGGGTATTTATCATTTAATAATGTACAACTGGTTGCGTCAGATTATCCATTCAAATTTGCGATTGAAGATGCAGGTATGTTGCGCATGCACAGTACAGATGCTACTAACCCGGTAACCTTTACATGGAGGGCTTATGATTCTCCTGATAATAGAGCTACAGAAGTTAGTCCAACGAGTTTTAGTGCGCCAGATATTGTAAGTATCGATTTCTCATTAGGATTGGTGTTGGATAATAACAACATTACCGCAGATCAAACCATTTGCGAGGATAGTATTCCGATGTTACTCGATGGTTCCGTTCCTATTAATGGTATTGGCGTATATACCTATCAATGGGAGCAGACCACCACATTTTCGGGAGGCGCGCCTACAGGCTTTGTGAATGCAACTCCTGGAACTGGCGATGCCACGAGCGAAGATTTCCAAGCGCCTGCTTTAACCACCACTACCTATTATAGAAGAGTAGTTACCTCTGGTGGTTGTGTAGACACCAGTAATTATGTCACCATTACGGTTCATCCGCCAATTGTTGATCCTACGGTATACCGAGATTATGCAGTTTGTGAAGATTACACCTCATTCCCATTAGCCGCTTTAGCAGCAACTGGAGGCTCAGGTGCCTATACTTATCAATGGCAAAGCGCCAATGACCCTGTAGGGCCGTGGACAGATATTGCTGATGCAACTTCAAGTGATGAAGTGTATATTGTACCAGCAGGTGATGTGGTAGCCAATGATACCATTTATTATCGTAGAATAACTTCTTCAACACCTTGTACAGCCTTTACCCCTGGTGCTAGCGAATATTTTGCTGTGGCAGCTTATCCAGTATTAGTTGCGCCAGTAGTTGCTCCAGATACAATTCGAGTGTGTTCAAATACCACTTCTCCAGGTAGCTTTATAGTACCAACGCCTACAGGTGGTGATGGTACGTATTCCTATCAGTGGGAAGTGAGTTTTGATGGGAGTTCGTTTGTCGGAAATGCCGCAGGAACCAGCACAGGTCAAAATTATACACCTGACCAAAGCACTTACATTAACATTCCAGGTTTAACAACCGATACCATATTTTACTTCCGCAGAAATGCATTCTCTCCTGCCGATAGTACAGGAGCTTGTTCAAGCATCAACAATGATGGATTTGTGTTGGAAGTATATCCTGCCATTACAGGAGCAATATTGGCTCCTGATACCCAACGGGTATGTATTAATCAACCAGCGCCAGTTGCCTTACAAATTCAAGCGGGAACCTTAACTGGTGGCGATGGCGATTACTCTTTCCAATGGCAAGTCAGTGCTGATACCGCAGCATCTTGGGTAGTGCCAACGGGTACTTCTACTGATTCAACTTACAGTGTAACTTCTACCGAAACCAATATTGATGGATTAAGGTTATATCGCTTGTTAATTTCCAGTGCAACACCTGCCTGCGATCAGTTTATTAGTGATACCATTGCAGTAGTCGTACTAAATGAAGTAATTAATAACTCCATTGGTTTTGATCAAACGGTGTGTTTTGGAAATCAGCCTGATACCATTAATGAATTAATTGATCCTACAGGTGGTACGGGTTCTATTTTTGTAAGTTGGGAACAAAGTTTAGATAATGTATCTTGGACTACGGCCAACGGAACGTCATTAACTTCGATCAGAGAGTTTTTACCCACTCCAAATCTGGATACCAGTATTGACAGTATCTTCTACCGAAGAATCTTAAGCTCTACCAACTGTCAAACTTCGATTAGTACACCAGTTTTAATTCGATTTACAGATCCAATTGATCAAACAGCCATTTCACCTGCCGATACGGTAATTTGTAATGGTGCAGACATTACCATTACAGGGCCTACCACTACAGGTGGTTCGGGTACAGTGACTTATCAATGGCAAGAAAGTGCAGATGGCAGTACGTACACCGATATTTCAGGAGCTACGAATGCAGATCTCACTGTATTTGCCCTCACCACGGAAACGTTCTATCGTAGAGTGGCTAGCTCATCCGATTGTGACGATCACATCTCAGCTGCTATTCGAGTAAGGATGGCGATTGATGATGAACTCATAGGAACAGATCAATCACTTTGTTTGGGACAAACGACTTTACCAACCGTATTGACAGGCACTGAACCAACCGCAAACATTACGGGTGATGTACTGACCTATCAATGGCAAAACGATTCAGTAGGTTCTTTTGTGAATGTTACTGGAGCAGATACCTTCTTTTATGCCATCTCAACGCCAATTGCTTTACCAGTTGGCGTAACCCAGTATAGAAGAATTACAAACTCTGTAGCTTGTCCTACCGTAGATTTGATTAGTAATATCGTAAATATTACAGTGGTAGATTCGATTTCAGACTTTACCATTTCAGCAAATCAAACCATTTGTGATGGAGATTCACCTGCGGATTTAGTTGGATTAACCCCAACAGGCGGTACAGGAGCATTCACCTACCAGTGGCAGTCTAGTACCGATAATGTGACTTGGAGTAATGAATCAGATACCGATCAGACATTTAATCCAGGTGCTTTAAGTGTGTCAGGTGGAGTAACTACTACTTATTTTTATCGCTTAGTGGCAAGCTCTGGGGCTTGTGCAGATCAAGTAAGTAACACGGTGACCATCACTGTGGAGCCTGGCATAACCAATAGCATCTTAGCTAATCAAACCATATGTGCTACAGAAACTCCAGCAGTGCTCACAACAGACGTATTGAGTGGAGGTACAGGCAGTTATACCTTCCAATGGCAATTTAGAAATACCTCTACAGGAGGGGTATTTATAGATGTCACTTCAGGTACAGGAACTACGGAAACGTATACGTTTGCAGGACCAATCACTGAAACTACGAATTATAGAAGATTAGTCAGTGATGGTACGTGTTCAGATGTCACTAGTAATTCAATTACCATTACTGTAGAAGATGCAGTGGTATTGACAGATCCTGTTGATCAAACCATTTGTAGTGGAAACAATACCAATATTCCTTTAGTCAGTGATCAGACAGGTACCTTATATACTTGGACAGCAACCTTGAACACAGGTGCAGTGACTGGATTCTCTGATCAGACTACGCCAGTATCTGCAGGTTCTATTGTTCAAACCTTAAATACTACAACGGCTTCTTCTTCGGTGTTGTATCGCATTGTACCCATTAGTGGTAGCGGTGCAAATTGTGTGGGAGATACAGTAGAAGTAGTCGTAAATGTAGATGTAGCGCCTACCGTTACCGCTACGAATAGTGGACCAGTTTGTGAAGGAGATGCGGTTGCATTAACCGCAACGCCAGGTGTGGCAGGGGTGTACATGTATAATTGGACAGGGCCTAATGGATTTAGTTCTACAGCTCAAAATCCTGCCATTGCTTCAGTTTCTTCGTTAGCTGCGGGAACCTACACGGTAACAATTACCAACTCAGCAGGAACTTGCTCAGACAATGATGCCACTACATTAACCGTAAATTCTACACCAGCACAACCGACAATCAATGCGGTAAATGCTTCCATTTGTGAAGGAGATACCATTGTGTTGTATACCTTATCCACTTGTTCATCTTATCAATGGATAGGACCAGATGGTGAAGCAGCCATTGGTGGAGTGGTAGATGGTACCATCCTTTGGACGAGCAATGACACGACATTTATTCCTCCTACAAGCCCATTCTATAAAGCAGGGCAATGGAGTGTGAGATGTGTCAATGCAAGTAGTTGTGTATCTGCCGATTCCGATCCAATTACCATAGAAATCAATACGCAACCTACTTCATTAGCCACGAATAGTGGACCAGTGTGCTCTGGTGAGGATGTGACCTTCTTCGGAAATGATGTAACGGGAGGTTCTTATCAATGGTTTGATGACAATGCGGGTAACCCTGGAAACCTAGTTTCAACCAATCAAAACTTCACCGTCAGTGGATTAGCTGATGGTACACATGATTACTATTTAGTAGTAACTGCGAATGGCTGTCCTTCGGATACTTCTTCAACTACAGCTACAGTCGATAATGTACTCAGTGCGCCAACCATTTTGGTGGCAGACGATACGGTATGTGAAGGCGGCTCTATTGTATTATCTACCAGTACTGTGGCTGATACTTATCAATGGACTGGACCCAATGGATTTAGCTCTACGGAACAAAATCCTCCTGCAATTACAGCAACAGAATTAGACTCTGGATATTATACATTGAGTGTGACCATAAGTGGTTGTGGCTCAGCATTAGATAGCGTATTTATTGGGGTAGATGCGATTCCGGAAACTCCAACCATTTCAGGGCCAACAACTGCGATTTGTGATGGCGATACCTTATTATTGAGAACGAGTGGTTCTTGTGCCTCTTATCAGTGGATCGGCCCTGCTGGATCAAGTGCCACAACATTAGGCTCTTTAAGTGATCCAAACAATGTCCTTTGGACGACTGGAGATACCACGTTAATTCCATCAACAAGTCCGTTCTATTTAGCTGGCGAATGGTCAGTAAGGTGTGTAAGTGCAGATGGTTGTTTCTCAGAAATTTCTGATCCGATCACCATTGAGATCAATACGCTACCTGTCATTTCTGCGGATAATAATGGACCCGTTTGTGAAGGAGATGATGCCATGTTAGTTACCAACACATTAGCGGGAGCTACTTACACCTGGACAGGGCCAAATAGCTTTACATCAAACGAGCAAAATCCTACCATTAGTAATGTGGCCTTAGCAGATTCGGGATACTATTATGTAACCGCTTCTGTGAATGGCTGTGCTTCTGCTACAGATTCTACTTTCTTAGCTGTAAGAACGGCACCAACCATTACAGTATCCGACACGACCATCACGTGTTTAGTAACTACCATCGACTTAACGGTCTTCCCTACAATTACGGGAGGTACAGGGCCGTTCACTTATCAATGGACTGGGCCAAATAGTTATAGTTCATTAGATAGCGGTTTGACAATCATTAATGCAACAGGTGCGAGTTCAGGTATTTACAACTTAGTCGTGACTGACTTTGATGGTTGTGCAGCTGCTCCAGTAACTGTAGAAGTAGACATTCAAGAAGCGCCTGCACCTCCAAATATAACACCAGATGGACCACTCTGTGAAGGAGATGTGTTAGAGATAAACGTAGATGCATACAGTGGCGATTCGGTAATTTATGTGTGGGAGTATCCTAGCGGGTTCTTGGATACCACTTTAGTTCCAACCTTAATCATCGACCCTGTAGATACCACACATGATGGAGATTATACGGTATTTTCTGTAGTAGACGGTTGTGTATCTCCTTCGGAAGTAACCAACGTTCAGGTATTTGACATTCCGCCAGATCCTGCACCAGTAGCGACTTACAATGCAAATAATTGTTCTGGTGATACTTTAATCTTAAGTACACCAATTAATGATCCTCGATTTACCTACACTTGGTCTGGGCCAAATGGCTTTACCGCAAGTGGCGATTCGGTGATTATTCCTGTGGCTTCGAGTGAAAGTAACGGAACCTACACCTTAACGTTGACAAATGGAGGCATCTGTTCGAGTTCGGCCAGTGTGGTCTTTGATGAAATTGTAGAAACGCCTGAAGCACCAGTAATCCAACCGATTGCTCAAATTTGTGAAGGGAACTCCATTGAATTGAATGTAACAGCCTATGCTGGTGATACCGTAGAATATATCTGGACATTACCAGACCTGTCGCTAGATACCACCACAACGCCAACCTTAATCATTGACCCTGCTGATACGACCCATAATGGCGTATTTAGTGTGTTTGTCATTGTGGATGGTTGTCCAAGTCAACCGGAGCAAACAAATGTAGATGTGTTGGTGCAACCTAGTGTGCCAGATATCACATTTACTTATACGGGTAGTGACAATTGTGAAGGCGATACCTTGATCTTAACTTCTGATATTACTGACCCAACATTTACCTATGCATGGACAGGTCCTAATGGCTTTAGCGCTACGGATACCATGCCCATGATTTTGAATGCAGGTACGGCATACAATGGAAGCTATTCATTAACTGTTTCAAATGGAAGCTGTACGGCAACAGTCAGTGAAACCTACACGGAAATTAAACCAAGACCTGCTACACCAAGCATTACTTCGAATGAAGATCAGCTTTGCGAAGGGGAGTTATTAGAATTAACAGTAGTCGCTTATGCAGGTGATTCGGTAAGTTACAACTGGACATTACCAAATGCTTCGACAGTGAATCAAGCTACACCTACCTTGATTATTCCTGCGGTAACTTTTGCAGATCATAATGGATCATTTGAAGTAGAAGTGTACGTAGATGGATGTACTTCATTGCCTGAGCAGAAAAATATTACCATTAACAATGGTTCGATCACACCAGCAATTACGGTAAATAACGATACGATTTATGAAGGGGGCACTTTAGTGCTTTCTACAGCAACTGCTGCGGATAGCTATCAATGGACTGGACCAAATGGATTCAGCTCAACCGATCAAAACCCTGCAGCAATTACGCCAGTGAGCTTCCTTGATTCAGGTTTCTATTATTTACAAGCATTAGATGCGAATAATTGTACATCAAATACAGATAGTATTTTTATTACGGTGCTTCCAGTACCTAAAACAGTAGATGATGTCGCCAACACCGATGAAGACGAGGCGGTAACCATAGATGTATTAGCTAATGATAGCGATATTCCTAGTGCAGGAACATTGACAGTTACCACTGCGGCTTCCAATGGTACGGCAGTGGTAAATGACATGGGCACGCCTGATCCAAGTGATGATGACATTACCTACACACCTGATCCCGACTTTACAGGCACCGATACCTTCCAATATACTTTATGTGACGATGCAACACCTGCAAATTGCAGTACAGCTACAGTAACGGTAAATGTAGGAGCTACAGTAGATGCCGTAAATGATGTGGCAACAGTTTCGGAAGATGATTCCGTAAATATTGATGTATTAGTGAATGATTTAGATGTGACGACTAGTGGCACATTAACATTAGGCAGCACAGCACCTACAAATGGAACGGTTACGGTTGAAGATCCAAACAATACACCAACAGATCCGAGTGATGACGTGATCAAGTATGTGCCAAATCCTGACTTTAATGGATTAGATACATTCAACTACATTATTTGTGACGCGGATATTCCTGCAAACTGTGATTCTGCGGTAGTGATTGTAACCGTAGAGCCTGAAGTAGATGCCGTAGATGATGTGGCAACAACTTTCGAGGATGAAGACGTAACTATAGATGTATTAGCAAACGATTTGGAAGTGAATGCGGATGGTTCTTTAGTGGGCTTAGCTCCTGTCAATGGTACGGTTAGCGTAATCGACCCTAATTTAACACCAACAGATCCGAGTGACGATCAAATTGTCTATACACCAAATCCTGACTTCAATGGATTAGACTCATTTACTTATCGAATTTGCGATAGTGATAACCCTGCACATTGTAGCGAAGCGCAATTAGTAGTAACCGTCACGCCAACGCCAGATGCGGTGGATGATGTGGCCTCAACAGATGAAGAGCTTGCAGTAACGATTGACATTTTGGCAAATGATAACGATACGGCAGTAGTAGCAAGTCTAACGATCATTGATCAGCCCGAAAATGGCACGGTTGCGATAGATGATAATGGCACGCCAGGGGTAATATCGGATGATTCGTTGATTTACACACCAGATGCAGACTTCACGGGAGTGGATACGCTCATCTATGAGATATGTGATGGGGCAAGTCCCGCACACTGCTCTCAAGCGACCGTGGTGATTAATGTAGGTCCAGCCGCGGATGCGATTAATGATGTCGCGACAGTAAGTGAGGATGATTCAGTAAATATTGATGTGCTCGCTAATGACATGCAAGTACCGTCAACAGGAACGCTCTCAATTGGTCTAGATGCAGCAGATAATGGCACGACCACCGTAGAAGATCCGAATAATACACCAAATGATCCAAGTGATGATGTGATCAAATACGTTCCTAATCCAGATTTCAATGGAACAGATACGTTCAGTTATATCATTTGTGATGCCGCAAGTCCAGCGGTTTGTGATACCGCAGAAGTAGTGGTCACAGTAGAGCCTGAGGTAGATGCGAATCCAGATGTGGCAACGACTTTCGAAGATGAGAGTGTAACAGTAGATGTGTTGGCAAATGACAGCGAAGTACCAACGGATGGCGAGCTTGTCGCCCTTGATCCAGCTAATGGAACAGTCGTAGTCATTGATCCAAATGCGACGCCAGACGATCCAAGTGATGATGAGGTAGTCTACACGCCAGATGCGGACTTTAATGGAGTAGATACGGTGATTTACCGCATCTGCGATAGCGATAATCCAGCCAACTGCGATACGGATACCTTGATCGTGACCGTCACGCCAACACCAGATGCGGTGGATGATGTGGCAAGTACAGACGAGGAATTAGCGGTAACGATCGACATTTTAGCAAATG
>JBMYQA010000055.1:0-19228 GCA_049600855.1 Flammeovirgaceae bacterium
ATGACTTACTTGTAGAGGATGACTACTATGAACCTTTCCACAAGATTTGCAATGCCCTCGATAAGTAGTTAAAGCAGTACGATGGATGCTAACTTTCACATCTTCAATTACTTGCTTAATAGGTTCCACTTGGCCAACTTCGCCTTGGCAATGAGGACAATTAGGTAAGCTCACCTCTATATATTCATCTATTGGGCCACTTGGCTTACGATAACTTCCGAGGTGGCCCCTTTTTCGGCCTGGACTTTTTTTTTCCTTCGAAAGCTTGGATACCTTTATACGAAAAGGAGCAGCCTGACGATGGGCTGCCCGTTCTAATTCTTCTACTTTGGATTGTAAGGCCTTAAGTTCCCCTCGCAATTCACTAATCGTTGAGCCTTGCTGAACAAGTAAATCAATCAATTCTGTTTTACTGAATTGAGCTAATGATCTGCGTAATATGGTCTCTTCCTTACTCATCTTTATAAAGATAATAAAAACATGGCATTTCCTAATTACGCTAAACACATACCTAAATTCGTACGAAACCAATGGCAAAATGCGCAAGCAACTAGCATCTCGGAGGCGGGTTTTACCCAAAATAGCATGGTTAGATTGTGATGCAATCACCCTACGCTCACTATTCCTTATTCGATTTTAACATCATTTTTTTAGAAAGGCGTAGGAATACTGTTAACTTTGCAGGCCGAAACGAGTTGGACACTATACACTTCTTTAATGCAAAGCACTGTATAGTGTCTAATTAGGCTATGAAATTTTGTTCCACAACTAGAAAGCGATCAAATGACTTTAAAAGAAATTGCAGCAGTAGCAGGTAAACCTGGTTTGTATAAGGTAATTAAACCAACTCACTCCGGGATGATTGTTGAGTTTATTGGTGATAAGCCCAAGAAAATGGTAGTCAACGCCACTCATCGGGTGTCTATTCTCAATGAGATCTCCATTTATACCACTGATGCTGAAGAATCGGTTGAGCTAGATAAAGTATTTAGAAGTATTAGGGAGAAGTTTGGTGAGGAATGTAATCCTGGTAAAGGAGCAGATGAACTCGCCGATTTTTTAGCTGAGGTACTTCCTAATTATGATCGCGATAAAGTATACCAATCAGACATTAAGAAATTAGTCAGTTGGTATAATTTATTGAGCCAGCATTTACCTGAAGTTTTTGATGCTCAAGAAGAAGAAGAGGAGCCAAAAGAAGACGAAGAAACCGCAGCAACTGATAAAGAAGCAGAAGCATAGCGAGGTACGTTTTTGAGTTTCTGGAAGAGAGTTAAGGTAATGCTCAGCAGGTTTTGCCTTAACTCTTTTTATTTAAGCGACGGGTTGAACTTTTTTTTCGACTAAACACAAAATTCAAACTGCCGCTAAGAGCTTGTACTTCATACTGATAGCCTCAAAAGAAATTAACCCATTTTCGTGAACCATCTTTCGTCTTTTTAAGTTCACAGTTCATTTCCAACAACATACATCAAATCGCGATGAGTCAGTTTAAAGTACATGGTGCCTTATTTACCGTAGCACTAATTTATGGGGCAAACTACAGTGTGGCAAAAGCAGTGATGGATACCTTGCCGCCTTTTGCCATTATTATGGCGCGAGTAGCTGGAGCTGGATTGCTTTTTTGGTTATTGCATGCGACTACTATCAAAGAATCCATTCGTTCTAAAAAGGATTACCTTCATTTGGCTGTTTGTGGTTTGTTTGGAGTAGCCATTAATCAAATGATGTTTTTTAAAGGGCTATCGCTCACAGGGCCAATAAATGCCTCTGTAATTATGGTCTCTTCTCCCATCTTGGTACTCATCGCTTCTTCTTTCATCTTGAAAGAAAAAATTACGATCTTGAAGGCTTTAGGCGTATTATCAGGAAGTTTAGGAGCCTTTATGTTGATTGGTGGAACGGAGTTTAAATTTGCCACAGAAACGGCATTTGGTGATCTATTAATCCTCATCAATGCGAGTTCATATGCCTTGTATTTGGTGCTCGTAAAGCCATTAATGAGAAAATACAATGCCCTAACCATTACCAAATGGATATTTTTTTTCGGACTACTCTTCACCTCTCCATTCTGTTTGCCCGAATTTGTTGACGTTTCTTGGCAGCAGGTATCGCTCATGGCCTTTTTAGGTTTAGGCTTTATTGTCCTATTTACCACCTTTACGGCTTACTTACTAAATGCATGGTCGTTACGCTTTGTAAATCCTTCTATCGTAGGAGCTTACATTTATTTACAGCCCATTCTGGCTTCTATTTTTGCCCTATCGCTCGGGCAAGACCAGCTTTCATTAGAAAAAGTGAGCTTTGGTTTGCTGATTTTTATTGGTGTATTTTTAGTGAGTAAGAAATAAGCTGTTTACCCTTTTTCCTCGGAACTAGGAGATTCATCTTGCTGATCTGCTGCATGATGATCATCCTCATGTGCCTTGGGTTTTACCTTAAATACGCGCGCTACCCATCTCGGCAAGAAGATCACACCTAAAATTAGGTATAAATAATAGGTCAGTAATCGCCAAGTGAGGGCAATAGTGACTGCTGTAGCATGGGCTGTAGCAGAAGGCCCCGTAAAATCTTCAAAGAAAGTAGGGAATGCGCCCTCAGCAAACCCAGCCCCACCGGGAGTTGGAGATAGCAGCATCACGATCCACATAATGAGATGACGGGCAAATATGATGATGTGATCGGTGAAGTTGACATCCGAAAATGCAGCAATAAAGAAATTGACAATGAGGTAACGTGCTGACCAAATGAAAATGGTAGACATAATGGCACGAATCCAATATTTTAAATCCATGCCTTTGAGCTGACTAGAAGCTAAAATGATGTCGTCTCCACTTTTAACAGCCGCTTTATGAAAGCGCCTTAGAAAACGATTGGCGGTAACTTTGGCGAAGAGCCACTTTACTGCTTGAGGCTTTCCAAAAATGCCAAAAACCATTAAAAAGGTATAAAGAGCAATGAGGCTAACACTAATAATAAAAATATTTTCAACAGGAAGTACCCCATCAACGCCAATCATATCCAGTTTAATGCTCGGGAAAGCGTCTACTTGTAACAAAATGACCGTGAGGGAAGCCACAACAAAGAATAAGTTATCGAGTACGGCTGTGAGCATTACATAGGCCAAAGATTTTCCGAAGGGAATGTTTTCTTTACTAATAATAAACGCAACAACTGCCGTTCCGCCTACTACAGAAGGGGTTAATGCAGAAGCAAACTCCCACAGAATAATCACGTAAATGCTACTAATCCAGCTCAGTTCTTTATTGGTGAGGTACCTGATTCGATAAATGTATCCAATGTCGCGCGCAAAAAGAGCCACAATCGCTAAGGCAATCCAGGCAATATTTGCATTTTTAATGTCATGAACAACCTGTTCCCATTTCATTTCTTCATCAGTCACAAACATCCAAACTACTACACCTAAACCAATTATGATGGGAATGATTACGCGCGACGGTTTAAGTGACTCTAATGCTTTTGATGATTTTTTATCCATATTTAATTTATACTAAAGCCATATTTTTCACAAAATACAGCAAGCAAGGTGAATAAGGCTGCCCTTGAGATGAATCTGCACAAAAGTAACAGATAATTAGTCAAATGAATAAGAATGTTTTTACTAAGTAACGATGGAAAAATAAGTTGCACATTTGTAGTAGATTATTTTGAAGTTAATCAAGGAAAAAAACGCAGGCCTAGCAGCGCTAAGTCAAGGTTTTTTAACGCAGCGTAACTTTAAAAGAAACAGTAGAAATGTGCAACTTATTTTTTTATCGTTACTAAATATTGAAGTATACACTTGTTTTTGAATGAGTTCTATGCTTTTAGTAAAAAGAATGCCTACCTTTGCACGTTCATTTTAATAGGTGTTTACATACACCCAATTATTTGCGTCCTTTTCCTCAAATGCGATCACAGGTTATGCAATAGTATGCAAATCTGATAGCCAAGGACATGAAAGAAACAACGATTAAGCTACAGCAATGATGATCACAAGAAGATTATGCACAGTGGCTTAAATGAAAAAAACATCATCAATTGACGTATGATGAATTGGGGAAAGGGTATTGATCAACGATTGTAAGATCATTTACTTAGGAAGATTTAATGGAAAAATTTAAGGAATTAGGCCTGTCAGAATCGACACTGACAGCATTGGAGGCGAAGGGTTTTGAGGAGCCATCCCCCATTCAAACACAAACCATCCCATTATTATTGGAAGGCGAAGTTGATGTAATCGGGCAAGCCCAAACGGGTACTGGTAAAACGGCCGCGTTTGGTTTACCCATTATCGAGAAAATATCAACCGCAGGCAGAAATGTAAAAGCCATCATTTTAGCGCCTACACGTGAATTGGCTATCCAAGTAGCTGATGAGCTCAACTCTCTAAAAGGCCGTAGAAGAATCAATATTCTCCCAATTTACGGCGGGCAATCCATCGAGAGACAAATCGCGAGCCTTCGAAAAGGCATTGATGTGGTGGTGGGTACACCGGGTAGGGTACAAGATCACATCAATAGAAAAACAATGAAGTTGGATTCTATTGAGTTTTTTGTACTCGATGAAGCCGATGAAATGCTCAATATGGGGTTTGTAGAGGATATTGAGAAAATCTTGGCGGCAACCAATGAAGACAAACGGATGTTGTTTTTCTCGGCAACCATGCCTGATCCTATTTTGAAATTGGCAAAAACGTTTATGCGCGAAAATTTCAAGGTAGTATCTGTAAAAAAACAGCAATTGACCACAAACTTGACGGATCAGATTTATTTCGAACTGAGACGGCACGATAAGTTTGAAGCGCTTTGCCGCATTGTGGATATTGAGCCAGAGTTTTATGGCGTAGTATTTTGCCGTACTAAAAACGATGTCGATGAAGTGAGCCAACACTTGTCTGAAAGAGGATATGAAGCAGACGGACTACATGGCGATATTTCCCAACATCAGCGGGAACGCATCTTGACGCGATTCCGAAAAAAAATCATCAAAATTTTAGTAGCTACAGATGTGGCTGCCCGAGGAATTGACATCCAAGATTTAACGCACGTGGTCAATTATTCCTTGCCACAAGATCCAGAATCGTATGTACACCGAATCGGACGAACGGGCCGGGCTGGAAAAGAAGGGACTGCGATTACCTTTATTACTCCATCAGAATATAGAAAGCTAGCGTTCATTAAGCGAATCGCCAAGGCGAATATCCGCAAAGAAACACCGCCAAAAGTTCGCGATATCATTCGAGCAAAGAAGGCGCGAATTATTGAGGATGTGCGCAAAATTATGGAAAATGAAGATTTATCTGATTTGGAGGGCGTAGCAAAAGGAATTTTGGAAGATGCGGAACCCATGTTGGCGGTTGAGGCTTTAATTAAGTATGCTTTCCAAGATGAATTAAACAAGGAAAACTACAACGACATTAAATTGAGCTTGCGTGAGCGCGAAAGAGATGGAGGCCGATCTGATCGTAGGTCTGATCGAGGTGGAAGAGGAGATCGCAGAAGCGACCGTGGCGAACGAAGAGGTGGAGGAAGAGATAATTGCCGCTTATTCGTAGCACTTGGTAAGAAAGATGGCATGACCAAGCGAAAGTTGGTCGATTTCATTGAACAAGAAACCAATGTGCCTACCAGTTTAATTCAACAGGTAGAAGTGATTGATGCGTTTTCATTCATTTCCGTTCCCTTTCCTGAAGCTGAAACCATCTTAAAAGTTTTCAGATCGAAAAAAGGAAGAGGACAAAAAAGCTTAATTGAAAAAGCTAAAGGATCTAAGTAAGTTGGTTTAGCCCGTTAAATATGGTTAAAATCAAATAGGCATTTTTGTGATCAGGCAGCGAGGCAATAGCTTCGCCTGTCTTTTTAATAAGTTATTGTTCTTGAAATAACTTTCAAAATAGATTTAGAACAACAGTAATAGATAGCTTCCATGTTGAGCATACGTAATTTTACGATCTGGTCTTTAATAGCCATCCTTTCCTCATCTTTAATTTCTTGTGAAGATAGTAGTACGCTAGGGCTAAACTTACAGCCTGATCAACTTCAAGTTACCACTAAATACGTAGATACGTTAGAACTTGAGGTAGGAAGTGTGTGGTTTGACTCCATTCCCTCATTCAATGTAAGTCGATTATTAGTTGGAAGGGTAGAATCGGCTGATTTTGGAGTGACTAAAGCAACAGCATATGCCCAACCCATTTTGCTAACAGAAGATACGCTAGACATTTTTGGTGGTATTGTTTCCAGTACAGAAATCGAAGACAGTGTATATTACGATTCGTTAACCTTAAGACTCAGTTATAGTTATACCGATGGAGATGTAGATTTAATGGCTACCCAGAAGTTTTTTGTACATGAACTATCAGCTGATATTGATACTACGGAGGGAAAGGATGTATATACGTTTAATTCCATCCCTAAAGGTGATTTGCTCGGTGAAGTAGATTTTCAGCCGACAGATTCCACCGATTTTATTGAGGTTAAATTAGACGATGTTCTTGGAGAAACACTTTATGATGCAGGATTAAATAAGAATATAACCTCTTCCGAAGATGTTCAGGCTTTATTGAGAGGAATTATTGTTTCTACAGATGATAATGGGCAAGCCATTTATGGCGTAAATACACTTACTGTTTTAACGAGATTAGCTGTTCATTTTCATTACATTAATGATGGAGATACCACAAATAGTACCTTCGTATTCGTTTTGGGCAATCGTTTCCACCAAGTTGAAGTAGACCGGACAGGAACAGATTTGGAAGGTTTGGCTGAAGGGCAGTTTCTCAGTTCAAAAACTACTGGAAATGCGGCTTTCCTTCAAGCAGCTACAGGACTTTACACCTATGTAAGAGTTCCGGATATGATTACAGACTTTAGTTTAGAAAACAAAAGAGCAATTAATAGAGCCGAATTCTTGATGCGGCCAATTGAAGGCTCTGTAGACGATCAGAATATCCCTCCAGCAGTCTTAGAACTATTGTTGGCAACTGCAGATCGCCAAATTTCGCGAAACGAAGATGATGTGTTGGTCTTTGTGACAGACGATGTGAGTCGAACAGTCATCAATTACAATGGTAACGGTCAAGGATATTTCCCATTTACATTTACAAGCTATATTGAAGATTTAGCAAATGGGGAAGAAACCAATACGGGATTCTTTATCTCGCCTGAAGCGTTTAATTTTAATAATAATGCATTATACAACACTACTACGAGTCGTTTGCGATTAGGAGATCGCGCACACATTGGAGTGTTGCCCATGCAACTCAGAATTTACTATACAGAGTTTAAGTAAAAAGTTGCTTACCTAAACCTGCTCTAAGTTTGTACTTTAGATATTCATTTTTGGATTTTAAGGGCAAGCTTAGAGCTTTCTTATTTTTTGCGTAACCATCTTTTAAGCGATTGCATCAATTGGTTATGAATTTTATTGGTATTTTTGCCAAAAAAGCTTTTTTTGCTGATGAAGTGGTCACTTCATCCTATGTGAGTATTTATCAGAAATATTGAATTCATTATGTGTGGAATTGTTGGTTATATTGGTCATCGAGATGCAGCGCCCATTTTAATTAAGGGCTTAAAACGCTTAGAATACCGTGGTTATGATAGTGCAGGAATTGCATTACTCGATGCCGATAACGAATTAAATGTCTATAAGAAACAAGGCAAGGTTTCAGACCTCGAAGCATTTACAGAAGGTAAAAGCCTTGCAGGAGCTGTAGGCATTGGTCATACCCGTTGGGCAACTCATGGTGTTCCAAATGATGTGAATGCCCACCCACATACCTCTTCAGATGGTAAGCTAGTGATGATTCATAATGGAATTATCGAAAACTATGCTGCACTGAAAACGGAATTGGTAAACAAAGGACATAAGTTTATTAGTGATACTGACACAGAAGTATTTATCCACTTTATTGAGGATATTCAAAAACATAATAATTGCCCCATTGAAGAAGCTGTTCGATTGGCTTTAACGCAAGTGGTTGGGGCATATGCCATTGTGATTATCTCAAAAGATGAACCAAATAAGTTAATTGCAGCAAGAAAAGGTAGTCCTTTGGTAATTGGCATTGGCAACGATAAAACAGAATTCTTTATCGCTTCTGATGCTACTCCGATTATTGAATACACCAAAGATGTAGTGTATTTGAATGATCAGGAAATTGCGGTATTAGTAGATGGTGAAATTAATATCAAAACGGTAGATGATAAGGTTTTAGATCCTTACATTCAAACCATTGATATGGAGTTAGAAGCCATTGAAAAAGGTGGTTATGAGCACTTTATGCTTAAAGAAATTTTTGAGCAACCGCGTTCGGTCAGCGATTGCATGCGAGGTCGTTTGGTGTCTTCTAAAGGCCACTTGAAACTGGGAGGTATTCGAAGGCACCTGAAAGATTTGGTCAATGCGGAGCGAATCATCATTGTTGCGTGTGGTACTTCTTGGCATGCTGGTTTAGTGGCAGAATACTTAATTGAAGAATTAGCTCGTGTACCAGTAGAGGTAGAGTATGCTTCTGAATTCCGATATCGCAATCCGATTATCAAAAAAGGAGATGTCGTGATTGCCATTTCTCAATCTGGAGAAACCGCAGATACCTTAGCAGCGATCGAATTGGCAAAATCTATGGGAGCAATTATCCTTGGAGTTTGTAACGTGGTAGGTTCTTCTATTGCACGGGTATCGCACGAAGGAGCTTACACGCATGCAGGCCCTGAAATTGGTGTAGCAAGTACAAAAGCGTTTACTGCACAACTTACTGTACTCACCATGATGGCACTCATGATTGCTCGCGAAAAGAAAACCATTAGCGAGAATCAGTTTGAAGATTTGACCCGAGAGCTTGAAGCCATCCCTTCTAAAATTGAAGAAACATTAGAACTGACTGATAAAGTAGAATACATTTCTACCTTATTTAAAGATGCGACCAACTTCTTGTACTTAGGTAGAGGATTTAACTTCCCTGTAGCATTAGAAGGCGCTTTAAAGCTGAAAGAAATTTCTTACATCCATGCGGAAGGATATCCTGCCGCAGAAATGAAGCACGGCCCAATTGCCCTGATTGACGAAGAAATGCCAGTTGTATTTATTGCTACTCGCGATAGCTCTTACGACAAGATTGTATCGAATATTCAGGAAGTGAAAGCACGTGGCGGAAGGGTAATTGCTGTAGTAACCAAAGGAGATGTATTGATTCCTAAAATGGTTGATCATGTGATTGAAGTGGCAGATGCCCATGAAATTGTGATGCCCATGATTTCTGTGATTCCATTGCAGTTGCTTTCTTATCACATTGCGTTAATGCGTGGTTGTAATGTAGATCAGCCAAGAAACTTGGCAAAGTCGGTTACTGTAGAATAGTAAGTATAGATTTTTTGAATATAAAAAGGGTAAGCCAAGCAGCTTACCCTTTTTGATTTTATGCTTTTACGGATTTATAGCTTTTTAATTTTGTCATCTGATGTCAAGCCTGAAACCACCTCAATGTTAATGCCATCGGAAATTCCTGTTTTAATTTCTCGCTTCTCAAAAGTTTGTTCTCCAGTTTCTACTTCAACGAAGGTCGTATCGCCGCTAAAGATAATATTACTTTCTTGAATACTGAGTACACTATCTTTTTTGTCGAGCACAATATCCGCATTGGCACTGTAGCCGGCTCTTAAAAATACATCTTTTAGTAAAGTGACTGTTGCACGAATATCGAACTTGATGGTACCCTCTTCATCCACCCCTTTCGGAGAAATATAGTCGAGTTTTGCGTTAATAGACACCCCTTCGAGTGCGCCAACGGTGAGGAGCAAATCCATTCCCTTTTTAATTTTTCCGACTTCCGACTCATCCACTTTCCCCTCAAAAATCATTTTCCCCATGTCGGCAATCGTAGCGATGGTTGTACCTTCATTGAAGGTATTGCTTTCAATAACGGAGCTTCCTTCTTTAAAGGGAATGTCTAAAATCATTCCTGAAACCGTAGAGCGGACTAGGGTAGTAGAAGCTCCTGCATCTTTTGTTGCTCCTTCTCGAATAATTTGGAGGTTTTCTTTCGCAGCTTCTAAGGATTCTTTGGCTAAATCCATATCCACTTTGAAGCGAACGTATTCTTGTTCGGCAATTACGCCTTGATCAAATAACCCTTTTTGGCGTTTATGCTCTCTTTCGGCATTTTCCAAGTTAATTTTGGCTGTTCTTACAGTCGATTCTGCATTACTTACTGTGGCCATGTTTGGAAGCACTTTAATTTTGGCAATCAGCTGGCCTACGCGTACTTCATCCCCTGGTTCTGCATAAAGCTTCTCAATAATTCCAGAAACTTGTGGTTTAATGGTCACTTCTTTTTTAGGAACAATAGCGCCTGTGGCAACGGTTTTCTTAATAATGGTTTCCTTGGTGGGAGTTATGGTTTCAAACACCTCTTTAGGCTTCTCATTATTCTTGTAAAAATAATAGCCCAAGCCTATAGAGGCTCCAAAAAATATGATTACAAAGAAAATGATGAAAAACTTTTTCATAATCTTAAGCTGTTTTTATAAATGTAGGCTGACACGAGCCTCACAGGTTGTTGATAAGTGTCGATTTAAGTTAGAAACTTCCTTATAAATTCATTAAAATCTGATAGTCACGGCTGTTGGACAAGTTATTCGTCTCTTAGTGCTTCTACGGGACTAATTCGTGCTGCTGAAAAAGCGGGGAATAATCCAGCAAACCCACCTGCTATGATTAAAAATAAGGTTGCATAACCCGCTACGGCAATATCAATTTTAGGATCGGCAAAAAACTCACCACTTGCCCCTGTTGCCTGAATCGCTCCAATAATGCCAACTCCAATCAATAAGCCAAAGTATCCTGCTAAAGTGGTAATAAAAATGGATTCTTGAACAATCAGGCTAATAATAGATAATGGGGTGGCTCCCATCGCTTTTCGAAGTCCAATTTCTTTTGTTCGCTCTTTTACCACAATGAGCATAATATTACTTACTCCAATTACTCCTGCAATAATGGTACATATCCCTACAAAAATGATTAGGAAATTAATGGCGATGAGCATGCCTTGCACATTTTCAAATTCTTCTTCTAGGTTTGAGGAGCCAATACCTCTTCGATCTTCAGGAGATATTTTATGACGTTTTTTGAGTAAGGCAATTACCTTTTCCTCAACATCTGAAACTTTATAGCCCGGCTTAGCCATAAACATAAAACGATCAATGCGGTTTCCTCTACCAAATGTCTGTTGCATGGTACTGATCGGAATAACGATGGCTTGCTCATCTTGAATACCGTCATCATCGGTTTCATAGGAGGTATAGGTGCCGATTACTTTGTAAAAAATGCCATCTATGGAAATGTATTCGCCAATAATATCATTATTGCCATCAAATAATTCATCAACCACACGTTGCCCCAATACAGCTACTTTTCGTTTTTCCTTTAAATCTAGCGGATTAATGTAGCGGCCAGTTTGGATATTCATGGGCTTGATAATTTGAAATTCAGGGATTTCGCCTTGAATTTCATAAGCACCCGTTTCGTTTTTATAGACTACGTTTCGGGCCCCTCGCCCAATATGTGGCGCTGCAATGGCAATTTCAGGCACTTGGGATTTGATAAACTCAACATCATCGTTGTAAAAACGAATGAAACGGCCCGCTTTCATTCCAGCATAAGCCTCTGTAGTGCGCCACCCCCAAATAAAACAACTATTGGTTGCCCAAGAACCAAACAAGCCTTTTACCCCATTTGCAAAACCATCGCCAACGCCCATCATGAAAATGAACATAAAAATTCCCCAAAACACACTAAAAGCTGTTAGGATGGTTCGGAGTTTATTTTTCCAAATGGTGTAAAATATTTCTTGCCATTTATCAATATCAAACATAATGCTTAGCGTTTCATGTAAAATGGGCGATTACTCATCGCGCATAGCTACTACAGGATTAACTCGTGCTGCACGAACGGCGGGGACAAGCCCTGCTAATGCCCCACAAATGACTAATACCACTACGGCTGTTGCGGCTACCCCGAAATCTACAAATGGATCGCGGAAGAAGCCTGTATCAAGCCCAGCTTCAGTTTTGATGTATACATAAAGCTGTAAGAGACCTATTCCTCCGAGTAGGCCAAAATAACCAGCTAAACCAGTGATTAAAACCGATTCTTGAATAATAAGACTAACAATTGACCACGAGGTAGCACCTAGCGCTTTTCGGATACCAATTTCTTTGGTTCGTTCTTTTACAATAATGAGCATGATATTACTCACTCCAATGATTCCAGCGATAAGTGTTCCTATTCCAACAAACCAGACAAAGGCTCGAATATAGCTGAATAGGGTCATAAATCGTTGGAAGTTTTCTACGTTATTTCGAAGCCAAAGTGCTTTTTTATCCTTAGGATCAAATCGGTGGCGTTCTGCCAAGTCTTTTCTCAGATTTGCCTCAATGACTTCTGCCTCTTCTACCGTGGCATCGCCAGTAGTAAACATGAATTGATTAATTCGATCTCGGCCATTGAAAGCCAATTGAGCAGTATATACAGGTAAATAGATGCGTTCCTTTTCACTATCACCCCCTGTATCGGTATATACGCCAACTACTTTAAAGTCTACTCCTTTTACGGTAATGTATTTTCCTATTGGATCTTCATCTCCAAAAAGTCCATCTTTCACTAAGTTACCGATACAAGCGACTTTACGTTTTTCTTTGAGATCAAATTCATTAATGAACCTGCCAGAGGTCATGATGGTGTTTTCTAATACGAGGTGGTCGGGATGCACACAGCGGACACTGTAAGAGACACTTTTATTTTTGTAAGAGGTGGTAAATGAGCCTGGAATGTAATAACGGGCAGTGATGTACTCTACGCCATCTACATGCGTTTTGGTTGCATCTACATCGCTATTTTTAAAGGAAAGCCTTCGGCCAATGGGTAAGCCTTTGTGGGGTTTGCTTACGGTGCCAGGCCAAACCCATATACTGTTTACAGCATCATCTCGAAACTCATATTCTGCACCACTTTGCAGTGCATTACCCGCTCCTAATAGAATAATTAGCATGAATATTCCCCAAGCTACCCCAAAAGCAGTAAGAATGGTTCTTAGCTTATGCTTTCGGATAGATGAATAAATTTCTTGCCATTTATCAATATCGAACATAATTCAGGCTTTTAAGTTGTTGAGTAAAAACAATCAACATTTTTCAATGGCTCCTTTTTGGCCACAAACTTTTGGAACTTTCTAGCTTCAAAGTAAACGAATGAAAATGATCATTTTCATTTACCTACTTAAGTGAAAGACCCCAGTGTTTTTTACAGGTTGCTTATCAACCCAATTCAAGAAAAATTCTGTTCTCTTGAAGTTAAAGCTACACTAGATTTTGGGTAAATCATAACTGTGTAATGAAAGAAAGAGCCAACTTATGATGAGTGAAGGAGAATGTTATAATTCAAATGATGTGAGTAGTAAAGGTAGTTTTATCCGCTCTTATTTTAACAACTTTTTTAGATTAAAGGAGGATTTCCCTGATAGGACGTATTTTTAAGTAAGAAAAAAGGTCTGATTTCCTTAGATATTGCTGGAAGAAAAGGTTTGCGGAGATGAAATGAGGTAATTCCACTGAAAATCCATGTATATTTGCCCCGCATTTATAAAATCGAAGTATTGAGCAGGAAGAAATCGCTTCCTTTTACAGAGAAAAATACTTCAAAACTAAAAATAACCAATATGGCAACAGCATACGTTTTCCCCGGACAAGGGGCACAATTTATTGGAATGGGTAAAGAGTTGTATGAAAACTCAGCAGAAGCAAAAGCGATGTTTGACCAAGCAAATGAGCTATTAGGCTTTTCCATTACCGATATCATGTTTGAAGGAACGAAAGAAGAGCTCACTCAAACAAAAGTTACCCAACCTGCTGTTTTTCTTCACTCCGTAATATTGGCTAAAACAGCTGAAGAGTTTAATCCTAGCATGGTTGCGGGACACTCTTTGGGTGAATTTTCAGCATTGGTAGCTGCTGGTGCACTTTCGTTTGAAGACGGGTTAAAACTAGTAGCACAGCGCGCCACAGCGATGCAAAAAGCTTGTGAGATGAACCCTTCAACAATGGCTGCGATTTTGGGTTTAGAAGATGAAGTAGTAGAAAATATCTGTGAATCGATTGATGAGGTGGTGGTTCCTGCCAATTACAATTGCCCTGGACAATTGGTGATTTCAGGTTCAAATAAAGGAATTGAAATTGCTTGTGAAAAGATGAAAGAAGCTGGAGCAAAAAGAGCCTTGCCTTTAGCAGTAGGTGGTGCATTTCACTCTCCATTTATGGAACCTGCTCGGGAAGAATTAGCTGCAGCCATTTCAGCAACAACGTTTTCTACGCCTTCCTGTCCAATTTATCAAAATGTAGATGGACAGCCGCATACTGATCCAGAAAAGATTAAAGAAAACTTGATTTCCCAACTCACTGCCTCAGTGCGCTGGACACAATCTGTACAAAACATGATGGCAGATGGTGCTGATTTGTTTATTGAAACAGGTCCGGGAAAAGCATTGAGGGGCATGATCAAGAAAATTGATCGAAAAATGGCTGTAGGTGCCGTTGCAACCAAATAATAATACTTGTGCCAGTAAGGACAAGGCACTGCCTTGTCCCCACTAGCACATCATATCCTTTAAGCCTCAACGCCAACTTCTTTAGCGGCTAAGTAGCGTTCTGCCTCCAATGCAGCCATACACCCTGTACCCGCAGCAGTGACTGCCTGACGATAAATGTGATCTTGTGCATCACCAGAAGCAAAAACACCTGGGATTTTCGTTTTTGTTGCGCCTTTTTCGGTAATAATGTATCCGTTTTCATCTAAGTCAAGAATGCCTTTGAAAATATCGGTGTTTGGTTTGTGACCGATGGCAACAAAGAACCCTTGAGCAGGAATTTCGGACTCTTCCTTCGTGATATTATTCACTACTTTTACACCTTCCACTTCTTCTTTTCCAAGCACTTCTACCGTAGATGTATTCCAATGTACTTTTAAGTTGGACGTATTTAATACCCGTTGCTGCATAATTTTAGAAGCACGCATTTCGTCTCTTCGTACTAATAAGTGGACGTTCTTACAAAGTTTAGCTAAATAAGTAGATTCCTCAGCTGCTGTATCTCCACCACCAACAACTACTACATCCATATCTTTATAGAAGAAACCATCACAAACGGCACAAGCAGAAACGCCTCGTCCATTCAAGCGTTCTTCAGACTCTAAACCAAGCCATTTGGCAGAAGCACCTGTTGAAATGATTACGGTTTCAGCTTCAATCACATCTCCACTGTCGATATGAGCTTTGTGTGTACCTCCATGTTCATCAAACTCCACTTTAACGACCACTCCAAAGCGAACATCTGTACCAAATCGCTCCGCTTGCTTTTGGAAATCCACCATCATTTGCGGGCCTGCTACACCATCTGGATATCCAGGGTAGTTTTCCACATCGTTAGTAATCGTCAATTGGCCGCCTGGTTGTTGACCCGTATAAAGCACAGGCTGTAAACCCGCTCTTGAAGCATAAATTGCTGCGGTATATCCCGCTGGGCCAGAGCCTATGATTAGGCATTGTGTTTTCTCAGTACTCATAGTATTACGACTTCAGTTCTCTTCAATATTAAATATCTTTATTGGCAAAGTTATGATCAAGAAGTTGCGTTATGCGGTTTCTTGTTTGAAAACTTCATTGAAATAAGCAGAATCTTGCTTAAAAAGTTCAAACAAACGATTTCTTACTGCAATTCTGGATGGATGGCATAAAGGTTAGCCAAATAAGTAGAATCGATTTGAAAACTTTTTTTGATTTGACTCAGCCATTGTTTAGCACCTAAATCATTTCCCGAAAATAAATACACATCTAATTTAAAATAGTGTGCCCATTCAGATTCTGGGTATTTTTCTAGGTATTCATTAATGGTTGTTAAGGCTTTATCAAATTGCCTGTTTTTTGAGTAAGCTTTGGGAAGTAATTGGTCAAGAAAAGGATCTTCTCCCACGATTTTTTGAAGCTTTGGAATCGCTTTTTGTAAGGTCGGTACATCGGCAAATACCCTTCCTAGTTCCAATTGATGCATGGCTTTGCTTGCTGCTGAGAGTTTCTCTGATTCAATCAATGATGTCCGTACCGCTTTTGCAAGAGAATCGCTAATGCAACTGGCCACATCTATTTTTATCTCGGTAAATTCAGGCAATACTTGAATGCGATCAGGCAGATTTGTGTAATACGTCCAAGCCACGGTACAGCGCTTTTCGATGTAATCATTGAACATCGGGCTAACCATTTCTAAATTTTTCTTTTTTTCCTCATCAAAAAATGCCTCCACATGATTGGTCAAGTATTCACCCGTATAAAAGTTAAGTACGTCTACAATGTATTCGTTACCTTCTTTAGTGATTACCTGAAAATCATAATAGTTGTATAAAATATCACTATTAATCCCAAAAATCAGGTGAGTGGTATCCGCTTTTGTGTAGGAATGAACAAAGTGAAAGTTTTCACCCATCTCAGGAGTGGTGTAAAAGGCAATTTCATCAACCAAGCCTTTTAATTCAATATTGATAATTTCGCTTACTTCGTTCAAATCATTAAAATTGAATTTGTTTTTGGTGCGTAGTGCTAAACCTTCTTGGTCAAACCTTTTCGTCCAGTCATTCGCCTCAATTTCCAGCTTGAGCAGCTTAAAATCTGACGAAACTTCTTCTTGAAGTGCATTACAGCCAAATAAGAAGAATACACATAGAAATAGATATATGCTTTGTTTAGAATTCATGTTTGAGGTAGTTTTTAGTAGACTTCAATTTCTTCGAGTACATCGGCTAGTCCATCAAAATCGTTATAACCTACCTTAATTTCCTTGCTACCCTTTAACCCAATCCCAGCTGGTTTAATCGAATCTAATAGCTCATTTACATTATCTTTATCAATACCAGCACCCAAGTAGATGGTATAGGTTTGGCAAAGGTCGATTAATTGTTTTTGTTGTTCTTCAGGAAGTGCCCCCTCAGTTTCAACTAAAAACCCTTCTACCAAGCTTTCGTAGCGCTCCATGATTGAGGAAGCATCTGCTAAATCGGTAATTTTTAGAATAATGGAAGCTGTAGTTTGGTTGATTAATGCAGGGTTAGCCGTTAATGCTCCATCAATGGGATAGTCGGAAAGGTTGAGTTCATGCGCGTCATCCAATTCAGCAAGAAACTTTGGGCCAGACAACCACTCTACAATTTCTTTGAAGTCCTGTTCATTTACAAACTCGCCAGCATTCGGATGAATGGGGAAAGCAATCATATCTACTCCCATTCCCGCACAGTAGCGCGCATCGTGTAAGTTAGTTACGCCGCTTACGATGACTTTGGTTTTTAGTTGCATAATCTTCTAGTTCTGTTAAGGCATATTTGCAAGGCAAAACTAGGTAATTTTTAATCAAGACACCTGAAAATTGAGAGAATACCTCTGATTATACCAAATGAGATGCGGTGAGCGCGATAATTAATTACAGATTCCATCGTACACTAGCCAAAAACATGTTTATTTTTGCCCGAAGCCAAAAGAAAAGAAGAAATAGTGTATGCTGCGAATTGATATTATTACTTGTTTGCCTCGATTATTGGAAAGTCCATTTAGTCATTCCATATTAAAGCGAGCACAAGATAAAGGACTGGTAGAAGTTGTACTACATAATTTACGCGATTATACCACGGATAAACACCTTCGAGTAGATGATTATGCGTATGGCGTAGGGGCAGGAATGGTGTTAATGATTGAGCCAATTGCCCGATGCATCGAGAAATTGCAAGCAGAGCGAACGTACGATGAAATCATTTACATGACTCCCGATGGCGAACAGTTTAACCAAAGTATGGCGAATCGCTTGTCTTTACAAAAGAATTTAATCATTCTTTGCGGACATTATAAAGGAGTAGATGAGCGCGTGCGCGAACACTTGATTACCTTAGAAATTAGTGTAGGCGATTATGTGCTTTCGGGCGGAGAGTTAGGTGCGGCAGTTGTTTCAGATGCCATTATCCGTTTGGTGCCAGGCGTGTTATCGGATGAAACATCAGCCTTAACAGATTCATTTCAAGATGGGCTCGTTGCGCCTCCTGTGTATAGTAGACCAGCAGATTTTAAGGGGATGAAAGTCCCTGAAATACTATTGTCGGGGCATGAGGCAAATATTGAGAATTGGCGATTAGAGCAGGCGATAGCGCGTACAAAGCAAAGACGACCAGATTTGTACAAAAAAATATTTTCGAAAGATTAGCTGGTGAAACATAAGATTTGCATGTTTTTCGCGGGGTTGTAGAACAATATCTATGGGAATTTTGCTTTTTATAGATAGAATCATGTATTCAAAAGAAGGAGCCACTTTAGAGTGAGCGTGATTTTGAAGAAAATTACTTATTTTGGGCATGTGTTATCTGTGTTTATAGTGCAACTAATTATTGACAGCTAAACTCTTCAACCAAATTTTCTGAAAAATGAAAAAAATCCAAGCTTTCCTAGTCGCAATTTGTTTTATCTTAGGTTTGATTGCCTGTTCACCAAGTAATAGTGGGTCTGATGGAGAAACTCCAAAAGGCAATGCAGGAAATAGTAATATTAAACCTGCTAATGACTTTGAAGCTTTTCTAGTAGATAATCTGTTTGATGTATCGGCTGGAGATGTAGAAGGTGCCATAGATAAGATGATTGATCCGAGTTTAGGCGTCTATTTAGTATATAAACCTGGCGCATTGCCTACTGTGCAAAAGCACACTTCGGCAGCTGATTTGAAAAAAACGCAAGCTTATTTGTTCGAAAGCTTTGTAGGGGTTGCTGCACAACCTAAGAAAGGGGAACTTCCTTATTTTGATTGCGAAGCTTGGGATAAAGAAGGGTGTTTCTACAAAGAAGTGACCAATAGCAATTTGCTTCAAGCTACCATGACACAAATGAGTGAAATGTTAGATACTGCTTTCCCCGAAGCAGAAACCAAGTCGGCTGAAAAAACAGATGCCAGTGTTTCTCGCGTGATGATACTTACTGATGCTCAATTGGAATTGAGCTTTGGTCAAGTAAATGGCGCTTGGAAACTCCTCATCATTAATATTGCCGATTTCGATTGTGGCGCATAAGCTGTCAAAAATATACTTTTGAGCCTTCTACGGTTTGGTAGAAGGCTTTTTTATTGGCTTACAATTGCGCTTTCAGTTTTTAGGAACT
>JBMYQA010000055.1:19238-26562 GCA_049600855.1 Flammeovirgaceae bacterium
ATTTATTATTTTTAAGGAAGTAAACTTCAATCCATTTATTCAAGTGGAGTTTGTCTAAAATTACAAATTGTGCATTCGTGTTTGGGATCAGCTCCTATTTAAATTATGCGTTATTATACTACTATTTTTTTCATCTTCTTGAGTTATGCATCCATTCAAGCTCAAGTAACTATTTCTGGAAAAGTACTTCACCATGCTGATAGCACTCCCGTGAAAGGGATTCAGGTATTTATTGCGAATACCTTATTAGCAAATAAAACCAATGCTCAAGGGCGCTTCCAAATTGATCGAGTGCCCTTAGGAAAACAAGAAATCGTTATCATTTCTCCGAACTTTCAGCAAAAAGTGATTGTAAAAGAATTTACTCAAAAGGAATCCGTTGAGTTAAGAGTGTATGTAGTAAAACGTATTGTTGGTAAAAAAGAGCTGAGAAAAGATGGGAGTTGGAAACGAAATTACAAACGTTTTGAAAAAGCTTTTTTGGGTGATACACCAAACGCACATAAATGTGGGATACTCAATCCAACGGTCGTCAGTTTTACGCAAGAAGGAGGAACGTTAATTGCTACAGCCAATGAGCCAATTAGAATCCGTAATGAAGCATTGGGTTATGAGGTTGGTTTTCTCTTAGAACACTTTCAGATGAAAGAACTCACCGTAAGTTATGGGGGAAAATCTTTTTTTAAAGAACTTGTTTCGCGCAATGCTAAGGAGCAAAAGAAATGGATAAAAAATCGGGAAAAAGCCTATAACGGATCTTTTCAGCACTTTTTACATGCATTGCAGGCAAATCGGATTAGCGAACAAGGTTTCGAAATTTATCGTGCAGAGGTAAAACACAATCGCTCTGGGTTTGAAACCAAGCAAGAACTCCAACTTTCCGATGTGTATGTCAAAGAGGATAATCAACTTCAATTTAAAGGTTTTTTGAGAGTGATTTACCTCAAAGAGAAAGAAGAACAAGCTTACCTCAATAGCCAGTCAAATATAGACGGAAACAGTACCGTGAAATTCGAACGCTCAGGTCGGGGAGAAGAAACAGGTCGGGCCGATGAGTTTCAACCGAACATTCAACGAGTGGCTAAATCGGGGCCGCAATCTTCTTATGTCTATGCGCTAAAGCAACCGATTCCATTAGATGTAAATGGCTTTTTGAAGGATCCTCAGCTCGTGAAAGAATACGGTTACTGGGCTTGGGGACGAATTGCCGAGTTAATGCCAAAAGAATATCGTTCAGGAGTATTAAAGTAAACACCCGATTGCAAGCAGCCCTATTTATTTTTGGATAATAGGAGAAGGTCGGTAAATTTACTTTTCTACCGTTTTACAACCTTTTTCATTGATGACATGCTGGCCATTCTACTTTTTATTCTGCTCTTTATCTTATTGCTACTAGGCTTTCCTGTAGCATTTACATTGGCAGGAGTTTCCATCATTTTTGCATACTTCATTACAGGAGGTCAACTGTTTGGCTTGCTGCCGATGCGCATTTTTGGAACCATGAGTAACTTTGTGCTCTTGGCAGTTCCGCTATTTGTATACATGGGAGTAATGTTGGAAAAGTCGGGTATTGCAGAGCGTTTACTGAATACCATGGCGATGTTGTTTGGGCGCATTCGAGGAGGTTTGGCGATGGCAGTAATTGTAGTTGGGACTTTGCTTGCCGCTTCTACTGGAATAGTTGGAGCGACTGTAGTCACGATGGGTTTATTGAGCTTACCTACCATGCTAAAGCGGAAATACTCACCAGAACTCGCAACAGGTACCATTGCCTCAGCAGGAACCTTGGGGCAAATCATTCCTCCGAGCATTGTATTAGTGTTATTAGGCAGCGTAATGAATATTTCGGTAGGCGATTTATTCATTGGAGCAGTCATTCCTGGCGTAGTGTTGGTGACCTTGTACATCCTATATGTACTCATTATATCCATTGTAAAACCAGAGCTTGCCCCTGCTGCTACAGCAGAAGAACTCGCCGAATTTAAGCGTGAGGGCATGGGAAAGCGAATTATTAGGGCTTTTGTTTTACCGATGCTGTTGGTGTTAGCCGTTTTAGGCTCCATTTTTACGGGGATAGCCTCACCTACAGAAGCCGCTGGCGTAGGTGCTTTTGTAGCGACATTACTCACTTTGTATGAGAAAAAATTGAATCTCAATGTCATGCAATCGGTGATGAAAGAGACTGTTTTTCTCACGTGTATGGTGTTTATGATTTTGGCAGGGGCAACCGCCTTTGGATTAATTTTTCGGGAATTAGGAGGAGATGATGCCATCATGCACTTTTTGGAAGCCACTAACCTGAGTCCTGAAGCTTTCTTAGCTTTAGTGATGATTACGATGTTTATAGCGGGGTTCTTCATCGATTTCATTGAGATCATCTTTATCTTTATTCCCATCATCAAACCCATATTTGTAAATTATGAGATGGATTTATTGTGGATTGCCATTCTAATATCAGTCAATCTTCAAACTTCATTTTTAACACCTCCTTTTGGGTTTTCGCTCTTCTATTTGAAAGGCGTTGCACCTAAAGGGATCACCACAGGGCATTTATATCGAGGAATTATCCCTTTTATTGCCATACAATTGCTGGTGTTGGGATTAATGGTGGCGTTCCCAGAAATTGTTACTTGGTTACCCAAAGCATTAAGCAGGTGAGCAAAATGAATGTGGTATTTTTAGTAGGTTATTTTTAAACTAAAAAAGGCGATAAAATCGCAGTTTAGCGGCGTTAAATAAGTTTTTATCAACGAATTTTAGCTTAAAAAGAATCAGTAAAAATGCCGTATTCATTCTGCTTACATGCTTAATAGCTTAATTCTTCTTGCTTAATCACCTTTTCCCACAATAGTTTTCCTTGGCTATCAAAAACTCGAAGGGTAGCCGTTCGATTTCTAAATTTTCCTGTCACCTCAATTTCCCCAAAGTTACGTTTATCTACTAATGTTCCTTCCACAAAATTTCGATTAGGCTCATCGCGTTGTACATGAGTTCCTGAAGTTAGTGGCGATACGGTAAAATCATAAATTGGGTAAACGTGATCGTTTTCTTGTAAACGGCTGAGTTCGGTATGGTGCCGATCTCCTGACAGAAAAACAACGCCTTCAATCTTTTCTTTTCTGATCTTCCCTAAGATGCGTTCCCTTTCCGCTTGAAATAAGGCATGATTTTCAAAATCAGCGTTTGTGTTGATGAATTGACCACCCACGGCAATGAATTTGAATGAAGCCTGACTACTTTTCAACGCATCAATTAACCATTCCTCCTGCGCTAATCCTAAAATTGACTTTTCTCCAGTTACTCGGTGGTTAGGCGATCTGAAGTAGCGATTATCTAATAAGAAAAACTGTACATCAGCCCACTGAAAAGTGCCTGTTATGCCCTCATTCACATAGTTCGGGTTCATCCAGAATCGTTTAAAGGCCGCTTTGGTAAGTTCTTTATTCCAAAAGCTGCGATCGGAGTTATTGGGGCCAAAATCATGATCATCCCAAATGGCATAATGATGAGTACTTCCCAATAATGCCTGCATTTCTGTTAATGAGCGCGTATGTGTGTAACGATGATAAATTCCTGTTTTAGAGTTCCAGTCGGTTTCTCGGAGGTATGTATTATCACCTAACCACAGCATAAAGTTAGGTTTTCGAGCTTGAATGGATTGAAAAATTACATATTCTCCACCATAAGGCGTTCCTGGGCGATCAGTTTCTGGCTCATTGACATAGTTACAACTCCCCATAGCAAATTTAAAGTTCGGAGGATCGGCACGCCATTGCCAATGTACTTGGGTTTCAAAAACTAATGGATAAGGTAATTTTTGTTCCTTACCATTGATGTATAAAGCATACTCATAATGCTTACCTGCTTTAACCTGATCAGCAATCAAATGTGCGCTGTAAGCTTCATGTTTTTGTGTGGTATAGGTGAAGGTTTGCCATTTTTCCTGCTTACCTTTTTCCCAATATTCAATGTATACATCCGCTGATTGCTTTGTTTGTACCCAAAGCCCCACTTCACTCATTGTTGAATAGCCCACCATAGGCCCTGATTGTAGTAATTGTTGCCCTTTAGTAGAAACGCTAATTGTTTGAAGTACGACCAACAGCAATATAAACGTATATTTCATTCTAATGCATTCATGTTTAAATGCAAGGTACAGTATGTGGTTGGTTAACGGAAATCATCGAGTAATAATTCATAAGTTGCTCTTATTCAGGTAATATTGATGAAATTCAATCGAAGAGGAAAAGGAGATAACAATAGCTTATTTCCATCCTTCAGAAGTCAGATGATGGTAATCTTTCAATACTGTTTTTAAAAACTGGAATGGTTTTTCTTCGGTTTCTATGCCAAGAAAATCCGTCACTTTATTAGTCAATAATAGTAGTGGTTCGCTTTGCTTCCCTTGGCTTAAGTGAAAATCTCTCAATACCTCCCGAATTAATCGAATTTCTTCATCGGTTAATTGGGTGACTTCTGTGTAAGTTGGTTCGTAATCAGGATCTATTTGGGGCAATAGCGTAGTAGAGCCTTTTATTTTTTGCTGCGTACTGATGACAGCCGTATTGCCTACTAAATCTCCTAACCGTTGGCCTTTTCCTGTTAATATCATCGTGATAATGGATATTCCTCCAAATGAAACGCCAAAGTCGATGGGTCTCAATAGCCAACGGAGTAAATAAGAGGCAAGAGCAGGTTGGCGACCATTCAGTGATATGATTTTAATTTTACGTGCGATTTTGCCTAAGCTCCGACCATCCAAAGCGATTTCAGAAATTAAATCATATAGAAAAAAAGGCATCGCCATTAAGACAATTTGAGTAACAGTATTAAACAAATCCAACGCAACAAGTATCCGCCACATCACCAACTCATAAGCTACGATTACTCCAAAATCGATGAGATAAGCCACAATTCGATCTCCAATGCTTGCAAGTTCATACTCAATATGAACATGTTGCGTGGTTTCTATTTGAATCTTCATAATTGATATAGGTGATTAGGCTAGGATTGACAGAACGATATTATATAAACTATGCTGTGGGAACTTTACTCGCTATTGCAATTTACAATAAACAAGGTTTACATTGTGCGAAGTCTCATAAAAGATTCACTCTTGTAACCAACATAGCTATGCAAGTTAGGCCAAATTTTGTATATTTGCTCTAAATTTTTAACAAAATCGTATTAGTTATACGAAATAAGAACTTATTCCGATGTTAGTAGACTTTAGCATATCCAATTACAAATCTATTAAAGAAGAGCAAACCCTAAGTATGCTTAGTGCTAGCATCAAAGAACATCCCAATAATTCATTCAAAATTCCGAGGGAAAAACTGAAATTATTAAAGATCGCTGTAATTTATGGAGCAAATGGTTCCGGTAAAAGTAACCTCATTGAAGGCTTACGTGACATGACTCAGTTCATTCATAATTCTACAGATGCAAAATTAGGCGAAAGCATCAGTTATTATCAACCCTTCAAACTGGATAGGGATTGCCTGAATCGTCCCATGCATTGTGATATCGAATTCATTGGCATAGATCAGATTCGGTATTTGTATAAATTTAGTTTTGATGCATCGGAGATTTTATCTGAAGCGCTTTACTTCTATCCTAAAAAGCAGGAAGCGAAACTATTTGTTCGGGAAAAAGGGAAAAGAATTGACTTTGGGGAAAGCTTAAAAGGGGCTAAAAAATCCATTGAAAATCAACTTATTCCCAACCATTTGTTTTTATCTAAAGCAGCGAATAGCAACCATAAGCAACTTGGTAAAGTTTATGAATCTATTGGGCGCTTCCTCATTATAGATACGGCTCAACCCCAACGTTTAATGCGCCAAACCGTTGAACATACACTCACTTGGAAAGATAATGAGCTTCAAGATAAAATGAACACGCTTTTGAACTACGCCGACACTGGAGTAGAAAAAGTGGAACTGAAGCAGGTACAATCAGATGCTTACCATCCATCACTTAGTTATTTACCATTCACCACTCATCCTATATTTGAAAAAGGCAAAGAAGTTGGCAAAGCTATATTTAATATCACAGAAGAGTCTAAAGGAACACAACAAATGTATGGCTTAGGTGGCGTACTGTTTGCTGCACTGAGTAAGGGTAATACCATTTGTATTGATGAGCTCGATATTAGCTTTCATCCGCTCATGACGGAATACCTGATTAAGCTATTCTACAATGAAGAAACCAATCCTAAAAATGCCCAATTAATTTTTACTACGCACGATACTTCCATATTAAAGCATGAACTATTTCGGAGAGATCAGATTTGGTTTGCTGAAAAAGACTACTATGGAGCAACGAATATCTATTCGCTCAGTGAGTTCCACTTTGATAAAGTGAGGGCTAATATTCCTTTTGATAAATGGTACCTCAGTGGCCGATTTGGTGCGTTGCCATTATTTAAAGAGTTTGAAGCCGAGCCTGTAGCAGGAGAAAAAAGTGAAGATTCATAAATCCCAGAGTGCATCAAACGCTAAAAAAAAGCCACTTCCAGTAGAAGTGGCTTCGTCATTTTATATCAAATCGTTTAGCGCTCTTTCTTACCTAAATTCCCAAGGAACCCAATGAATTTTGCTATCCATTCATAATAGAGGGCTACATAGAATATCGCTGTCATAAACCAAATCATGATCATATTGAAGGTAAGCGTATCTATTCGCATTCCTGCAAAATGCTTAATAGGCGCATAAAAATGTGCTCGATAATTCAGTGGGCCTGCTTGCAGCGGTTCTTGGAAACCTGGATCCATCACCTGAATGAGCATGCCACGCTCGTTGACAAATTTATCTTCGGAGGCTTCATTCTGCATAATGGAATACAAGCGTTCATTAAAATACTGATCTTTATACTGCCCTATCGTTTCCCCTTCAGGCAAGCTTTTCTTAATGACGTAATTTACACTATCAATAGATTCTGATGCGCGAAGCAGTTGTGCTGTATATAAAGGTTTCAATGCTACTACGGCAGCTTTCAGTTCTTGCGCTTTCTCCTTCGAATATGTTTTTACATCAAATAACTCATCTAAACGTCCTTCAAACTGCTTACTCAAGAATTTTTCAGTCGCAAATGCATGCCTCAATACCTGTAATTTATAAGGTAAGGTTTCAGTTTGAGGATCATCAGGATTATCCAAATACTGTGACGTAATGTCGATTAATGATTCAACTTCAGGTCTCCAATAGGTATTTCGATATTTTGCTTCACTTTTCACCATTTCAAACGGGAACATGTCTTTCGTATATGGATTCCCATTGTATTGTTTCACAGCAATGGCTTCATATCCCCAACGCGAAGCCATCAC
>JBMYQA010000056.1:0-26552 GCA_049600855.1 Flammeovirgaceae bacterium
ACCTTACTCATGGATCTCCTGTTAACTTTTCTGGTAAAATTTATCAAACAAGCTTCTATTCTGTTGAGGAGGAAACAGGAAGAATTAATTACGACCACATCAAAAAAACAGCAGAAGAAGAAAAAGAAGCGGGGTAAAAAAGTAAAACCTTCTGGGTTTTAAATGATGACGTTTTTTTGAACGTGAATCGTTCAAGTAAGTAAATAGTTCAAGACTGTGTCTTGGACTTACCATTTAGGAAGTCTGTAGACTTCCAATAGTTTAGGTCCAAGACGCAGTCTTGAACCATAAACGGTTTTAAATTCTTTTAGCTTCACGATGTAGGAAAAGCATCATGGAGCTACTGTGGCACTTTGTTCTTCTTCCATTGCTGCTACAGCCCTTTCTAATCGTTCTTTGGGGGTATACAATACTACTAACTTGTCAGGGTAATTATTACAGGTATATTCTCCTATTCTCCAATCTAATGGGAGCCAATACAATCCTTCTTCATCGATGTTTGGTGTAAACTGTTTGTTGGGATCATTGTAGAATTCTTGCAACCTGTTGACTGCGGTATTCCAATGGCTTTCTTTTCCAATCAGTACCTCAGCCCAAGCATGGCCGCCGCCTGCACAAAAGCCACCCATGATTCGTGATGCCCCGCCAATTGCTTCTACCGAAGAGGCCATCACAATGGCATAATCATCGCAATCGCCTGCTAAGCCTAAAGCAATTGAGCGATCAGCGGGGGAATAGAAGTCGTTGAGCACTAAAGTGGGATCGCTCACATACTTCCAATTGCTTGAAAGATGGACATGCAATGCACCAATTTGACGAATGCCTGATGCGCCTGGCAAGGCTAATGCGCGATCGTAAAAAGCGCCTTGCTCGTTTTTTACCAAGCTCACGGCAAAATCACGCACACAAGGTTGGTTGGGTAAAACGGCATCGGTAAAATCCTTGACTTGATTGCTGGAATCTTTGGAACTGCTACACCAACCGATGTTCTCTAAAGCTTTTTGTTGGTCTTCTAATAGTTTTTTATACTGCTCGTTTTCCTTACGCAAGGCCGCTAAGGTTTGGGTATCGTCTTCCATTTTGCCAATTTTTTGCTGTAATTCCTGCATCTTGGCTTCTTTTTGTTCCTCACTCAAGCCTGCATCATTTTTAATATCTTCCATAAATTGGACGACAGCTGGCATAGATCGGTACTTTTCGTCAATAGCTTGTGCCAACTCTCCAAAACCTTTATCCATAGAGATCGAGAATTCACTCTCGTATTTCATCCATCCATAATGGTTGGTTGTGGCTACAAAACCGATGGGAAATGCGACTAATAGCATGACTTGCGGTAAGAATTTTACTTTTTTAGCAAAGCTGAAGAGTAAGCCTAAAACTACCACTCCAATTCCCACTAGGTAGTTTAATTGTACATTGCCCATAAAGCTCACATCAGTAATGAAACTGCGAAACCACTCCATAAAACCAATGTCAATGGCAGTAGAAATGAAGAAAAAGCCTGTCAGCATTCCTAGTAAGGTAGCACTTACATTATCGCCTCCTCCAAAGAAAATCGCCAGTGTAATGAGTACAAAAGCAAGGGAAGTCATTACGGAAGGATCTCCAATCATACCTAGATTGGCACTTAAAAACTCAACGGCAGCGGCATTGCCCAACACATACATGATACCGGGTACCAGCATGGCAAAGCCAATAAATCCAATAAATGAAGCAAATTTTTCTAATGTAGACATGTGGGTAATTGTGTTTGGTAAATAGAAGGTTTAATAGAAAAAGCCATTTACCTATTTATTTGAGGCAAATGGCTTCAGAAAAAAATATTTTAGTTGTGGTTTATCATTTTTTGTGGTCATGTAGTGAAAAAGAAAAACCTCAATATCTCTTCCTAAAATATCGAGGCTTTATTTTTTATGGTTTGTGTTTTGTTTGGGTTTTGAATTTTGGTAGAAACAATTTGGATGTCGTTCTTAATTGAAATAACGGCGTTTTAGTTTGAAATGATTCTTTATTTATTACTAATGTCTTAGTAAGGTACTGATTATTAGTGTTTTATGTTTTGCTGTAAACTGACAAACCGATTTTTATTCGGATGATATCTGCGAGATTTCATCGTAAAGAGTGCTGAATTGCAGAGAGCTAGATTGAATTATTATTGGGGAGAGTTTTAAAAAAAGAAACCATTCAGTTTCCGGCTTTATTCGGACTGAATGGTATGATATGATTTTGAAATTACTATTAATTTTCGATCAGATAATCGAATACGAATCATACTCCGATTGTTGCACAATCTGATGGTATTTCAACTGCAATTGATGTCCTAGCGAATCTTCCCACGCAATATCAAATGCTCTTTTATTGATGGAGTTGATTCCCGTAATTTCCAAAGCGGCACTGGTTAAAAATGCACTATCTGCTTGCATGACCTCTTCGGGAGTGGAGTTTTTCTCGAACACCTCAATATCTAATTCTTTGGCCAAATCGAATACAACTTTTCGGGTAATGCCTGGTAAAATGTGTCCTTTAGGAGCTGTAAACAGTTTCCCATCTTTCTGATAGAAAAAATTTGATGCAGAAGCTTGAGCCACATAACCATTCATGTCTTTCAATAATGCTTCATCATAACCCTCTTTACGTGCCTCCGTAGTCGCAAAAATATAGTTCGTGTAATGTCCCGCTAATTTGTAATCAACCAAGGTTGATTTAGGATTTGGCCTTTCGATAGACGAAAGCTTTAAATTCAGCAAGTCATTCTCGAAGTAGCTTTTCCATTTCCAAGCGGCAATGAATACATGCGCCTCTTTAGAGGTAATGAGTGGCATGCTTGCGCCCACATATACCATTGGTCGGATATATGCATTGGTCAAGTTTTTATTCTCTTCTAACAGCTGATAACTGAAATGAATTAATTCATCGAGGTTAAATTTGATTTTTAGTCCTAAGCGATCAGCACCTTCTAACATGCGCTCATAATGCTCTTTGGCTTTAAAAATATGTGGTCCTAGTGGAGTGCTATAGGAGCGCATTCCTTCAATCACGCCATGCCCATAATGCAATGTTTGTGAAAACAAATCCGTTTGGGCTTGCGATGCTTTCTCAAATGTCCCATCTAAGAAAACAACGGTTCCTTTTCCGTAGTACATATGTGTTGTTTATGTATTAAGCTGGTGTACATCTAATCGGATAACACCCAATATGCTTGAATTATAAATAAAAGTTCTGAAATTGCCACTTAAAATCCAAGGCTAAGGTTTGATTTTATCCTTATCAATTGTAAATGTATTAGAATAATTCAAATCAACTAACTTAAAATTAATTAATCTTGAAAAAATCCTATATACAGCCTCAAGTGCTTCAGTCAGGTGATCGCGTTGGAATTGTTGCCACAGCAGGGAAAGTCAAAACAGGTTCGCTAGATCAAGGCATCAAGCTACTTCAACAGTGGGGATTTCAGGTAATTTGCGGGCCAAATCTGTTTCAAGGGCATGGTTATTTTGCAGGTACTGATGCGCAACGAGCGGCAGATTTACAAATGATGTTGGATGATCCAAGCATAAAAGCTATTTTTTGTGCAAGGGGAGGGTATGGGACTACGCGGATGATAGACTCCATTGATTTTACCCATTTTCAACAGCAGCCGAAGTGGTTGATTGGCTTTAGCGATGTGACTACCCTGCATCAACATATTCATCGATTAGGCATTCAGTCCATTCACGGGCAAACTGTCAGCGCTTTGAGTGAAAGTCAGGCTTCATCAAGTATCAAAAAAGTACTATTGGGAGGGGCTTATTCCATTGAATCACCTGCACATCAAGCCAATCGTTTGGGACAAGCCGAAGGGGTGTTGGTGGGAGGTAACTTATCCTTACTTTGTAATTTAATAGGCACAGCTTCAGCGATTGATACGCGGGGAAAAATCCTATTTATTGAAGAAGTTAGTGAGCCGCTTTATCATTTTGATCGGATGCTGGTTCAGTTGGCAAGAGCGGGAAAGTTAAGCGAGCTTAGCGGACTTATTATTGGGGAATTGAGTAGTATGACGAATCCTGAAAATAAGTTTACCCTTACGGCAGAAGAAATTGTGTTAGAAAAGGTGGCAAACTTCAATTATCCAGTATGCTTTGATTTTCCTGTTGGTCATATCAAAAATAACTGGGCTATGCCTTGTGGAAGATGGAGTGTGTTGGATGTTAACACGAAGCATGTTTCGCTTCGTTTTGATGTGGGAGAGGGAACTTCATAAAAAAGCCACATCCAGTGGAATGCGGCTTTTAGGTAAAAGGAATAATCAAATTTTACTTTTTCTTTTGTTTTTTTAATTGCCTCAGGCCATAAGCCCCACCAGCAACAAGTAAAAAACCAACCCCTCCATCTATGGGCACTGGAGTTGGTGGTACTGGTGCCGCATTAGGAATACTGCGTGATTTCCAGCTCCAATCCAGGTCATCACCTGAATCTAGGTCATCAGACGAGCCTTCTGCATAAGGATCATCGCCCCATTCATTTGATTGTGCAACGGCCATACCTGATGACAATACCAAAAAGCAAATTAAAAATAACCATTTCATCTGTTTTCAGTTTTATAAAGTTTTAATTCAAATCTTTAACTAATAGCGGTAAAAAGTAGGCACAGGGGGTGAATATCACCCCTGTGAATAATGGACAACCAATTTGGATTGGTTTTCCGAACACTTTACCTTCAATGCATTTGTGTGTAAGCAGGTAAGTAAAGTGAATACAACATTTTTGCTTACCTGCTTAATTGTTTACTTACCTAAATACACACGCTTTACGTGCTTCCCCCATTCATGCTCAACCGTAACAACATAAATGCCTGTACTCATCCAGTGCATGGGAATTTCATTTCGGCCTTTTTGGGTACCCAATTCTTTTTCTAAATATACTTTCCCTAACACATCCGTTACGGTTACGGTAGAGCTTTGTGCGGATGTTTGATTGAAATGAAGATAAACCTTCTTTTCATAGCTGTATATACTTAATGGATTTTCCTCGATGAGTTCCTCAATGCCTGTTACACTTGCTGGAACAAATCGTAGCACGAAGCGATTGGTATAGTTATTTTGTTCGAGATGAACCACATACGGACCATCTTGTAAGTCCGAAATGGTTTCGAGCGTTTGATCTTCCAATAATACGCGATAATCATCGGTAGGGAAGTTTACCAAATGACTGATTTGGAAGCTGTACTGTCCCGCTGTATTGACCTCAATTCCCAAAGGAATTATGCGATGATCATCTAAACTTGGTAAGCCTTGAATAGCCATTTTATGGTTTTCAGCGACGGTTCCCATGTAGCTGTAAAAGGCCATGTGTTGACTGCCTTTCAACTTCATCGCATCGTAACGATCTTTAGCTTCTGCTGCATCTGGCATAAACCCAATGAGTAATTCATTATTGTAACCAGCCTCATGCTCTGCCGTGATCCATACCCGATTCCATTCATCTTGTGTGCTTCGCATAAAAGTATTATTGGTACCCACTCGTTGGCTATTGCTGAAGGTAGCATTGCCAGCGGCAATAGATCGAACAAAAAAGCCTTGGCAAGATGCAATGTTATTGGAAGTGGGCATATTGCCACCTCCTGCACCCGTTACACCAGCCGCATTCATCGTAGCGTAATCTGCATTGGATGAGCCGACATCATTACCATCTGAATTCCAGATGTAAATTGCATTGTCTAATACACCACTGTTATCGGTGAGAAATTGATTTACAGAAATGCCAGAAGGGTAGGGGTTACCAATTAAGTTCCAATCGTTATCTGTATTGGTATTGCTTCCTCCATCATCATCATAATGAAGGGAAACGTTTACATTTCCAGAGTGAAAACCCGTGGTATTGGAAAAGCTCCGAGTTAATTTGGTTTCTGGGGTGCCAGAACCTCCCGTCGCAATATAACCAACACCAGCTACCAAGGTTTCGGCTCCACTCATGGTGCCCCACGTTTGGGTAGGATCATCAAATTGATACAGATTGGTGGTGGAGGCTACAGGAAAAACAGCGTTTCGTGTTACACCAATTACGGGAGATGCCCAATAATTATACTCGCGGTCATAACCTGAGCCTTCTTTATTAACTTCATAAGTTCCTGAGCCACTGTTACTAGGATTTACGGCATTTTGAATCAAGGAAGCGCCATCGTTGAGTTGGACTTTTCCTGAATTCGCTAGGTTAGTATTGGCTAAAAAAATGATTGCGCCACTATCTGCGGTGATATGGGCACCACTTTCTACAATAACATGCTGCGCTTGCAGTGAAATGAAGGTAAGGCAGCAAATAAAAGAGATCAAAAATGATTTCATAAGCAATAACTGGTATTTAAGTGTTCGAGTCCTTTTTGTTATAAAGATTCCAGTTTGCACATGATGCTTGGAATGCTCTATAAATAATTCTGAAAAACCACAATGAAATTGTAGACCCATTACTCAAGTCGAGTAATTCATATATTCCGAATAGTTTGTTGTAATGGAAATTAGAAATGTAATTTCATATCCATTATCGTGTTGTTAGTAGTTGTTGATAAGTGTGCTTTAATTTATTCGATCACTTGTTATACCTAGTCATTGATCAATAGCTCTGTTACAAAAGTACCCTCCTATTTCGATTAAATAAAATTTTGGGCATAGACAAATTGTAGACATCAGGTAGACAAATAAGAAAAAATATTTTTTTTAAGTTGTTCAGCGCATGTTTTGCATAAACCAAAGGTCAGCTTTGCGTTACAAATTTTTTAATCAGGAAATGCTTTCACCACATCCTTATTATTTACAAAGTTAACGTTACCTTCCACGATTTAATAGCACTAAATAGCCACTTTATATAAAATTTGAGACATGTTAGTGTTGGAAAGCCCTAAAAACTCAAATAGGCTCTAAGTGATTATATTTTTTTTAAAGCGAATTGAATCTCGAAATTCATTTGAATAAAACGACTTTGGGAGTGGCTAAGCCGCGCTCCCTTTAATTTGCTGAAGTGTGGAGTGTTTGGTTTCTTGACTAGGTTTTAAAAAACCTTGCATGAGGGCTTCTGCATCTAATTGTTGTACAGTTGGTTTTTCCCAAATCTTAATTCGCCCAATTTTTTGCCCTAATTTCATCATGATTTATTGGTTTAAAGATGAGTAACTCATAGCGTATACCGCGGTTAGTTGATGTTTAACTCACAATGAGTCGTCCAAATGCTGCTTGTTCGTTGTTATTGTTGATGGTATAGATGTAAACACCTTTTTCAAATTGTTCAGCCCTCAAGCATAGTTTACGTTTGCCTTTCTTTAAAAGAACACTGGCAATACACATGCTACGATACTTTCCAATGGCATGTAAAAAAACTTCGATTTTGCAGGGATGTTTAGTGGAGAGTTCTAGTTGTACATGAGTTTGTTCTGCATTTAATTGTAATTCATTCATAGCACGAGGTGTTTAGAATTAGAAACCTGTATATAGATTTTGTGAAAATCTAAGTCTTGTTGGTTGGTTGAAATGGCTGCAATAGAGGGTGGTCGCTTGGTGTTGGCATTCTTATACTACAAATTTTGCCATTAGTATTGAAAAATCCTCGAAACCATCATAGACAAATCGTAGACATTCAAAAAAACGTTAACAACCTACGATCCTATTCGATGCAGTATTCTAAAATCAAATCATGAAATCTCTGTTAAGCATCCTTAAAAAAACAGAGTTTCACCATGTGTAGTATCATGATTGCCTTTTGAGTGCTATATTCGAGTTTCTATTTCCACAACAATTAGATAGAATTGCTATGAAACTCAAATCACTGCTCCGAACATCTATTATTCTTGGCTTAGTGTTTATGAATATTGGTTGCGATCAGGTATCCAAAAACATAGCTCGGGAATACATTCAGCCAAATCAGTTCCTCTCTTATTTGAACGATAGGGTCATTCTGACCATTACTGAAAATACGGGAGCTATGTTGAGTTTGGGAGATAGTTTAAGTCCCTATCTAAAAATCGCCTTGTTACAAGTATTTCCACTCATCGCATTACTATTTATGTTGCGCATGGCTATTGTCAATAAAAAGTTATCTTCTGAAATGTCGGTTGGTTTGAGTTTTGTCGTTGGTGGGGGGATTGGAAACATCTATGACCGCATTCGATATGGTTCGGTTACAGATTTCATGATTATTGATTTTGGTGTGGTTCATACGGCAGTTTTTAATATGGCAGATGTTTCTGTGATGTTTGGTGGAGTTTTAATTTTATTCCATACCTTGTTTGGAAAGAAGGAAGAAGCTTTTGTCTAGATCAATTATGAAATACCGCATCCATTTTTTACTACTCATTGTCTTGATGAGTTGTCAGCAAAAACAAACCGATCAGTCGCAGCTATTGGGGCAAGAGGTGTGGGAAAAGGTGGTGGAAATTTATGATCCCCATCAACGTTTAATGAATAGTGCCTTCCGAGCGACTTTTGAAGAAGGGACAAACCCTAATAACATTGGATTACAATCTTCACTTTTGATTAATCACGCGAAAAGGTATTGTCAATACACTCGATTGAATCTCAACGATTCTTCCTTGCTGTCCATGGTGTATCACAATGGAAAATGTATGGCCATCGTTAATCAAGATACGTTGCGAACCGAAGAAGAAATGAAGGCACAACAACTTTCGTGTGCCACTATCGCGTATTATGGAACCTATTACCTCTACATTTTAGGCCTTCCTGCTACCTTGCGTGCTACTGATGAAGCGTTCCCTGATACTGTTCGGGAAGGCCAATTTCTTGGCAAAAGGTGCCTTGTTTTTCCCATCAAATATCCCAAAGAAATTGAACGAGAACGGTGGACCTATTACCTCGACCCGACAAGCTATCAAATTATTGGAGCGAGTTATGATTATCCAGATAAACCAGGCGCATTTGGTGAATTGAAAGGGGTAATTGCTACCGATAGCTTTAGCCTCATTCAAACGCATGATTGGTATAAAGCGGATAGTTCGACTTGGGGACATGGAAAATTCACGAGCCTAGCGCAAGTAGATGAAGATACTATAGATTGGCTGTTGGAGTAAGTCTAGGTTAATTCTTCGTCAGTTCAATCAAACTGATGCAAAATTGATCAATGGCTTTTTCCACATCCTGATCAGAGATGACATTTCTTCGCCTTTGCTGTCTGATTTCCTTCAATTCTGCTTGAAGCGCTTTTAAATAGCTGTAGAAATCATTGTCTCTATTTGGTAGGCTTTCTGCTAATAGTTTTAGCGCTTCTGCTCTATTTTCCCGCTTATTTACCTTTAATAAATTCCGAAGCTCCGTCTGAATGGCTTCTCGGTCCACGTCTCCATCCGCTACGGCTTTTAACCAAATGGTTCGGGCACTTTGCGCGAGGGTAAGATTGAGTGCGGCAAAAGCATCAATGATTGTCCAAGTTGCATAATCCGTCCAATGAGCGGGGGAATACAGTTTCCAAGGAACTTCATGGGGGACTTGTGCTACTGTTGCACCTTCCCAGTACAAGTCGCGGATATTTGCTGTTCCTTTTAAGGTAAAAATAAAATCTTCAGCCTCTTGGAAAGCCATTTTTAGCGGTGTTTTATTGGCTAAAGCTTCATAAAATCGAATAGCAAATTGAGTGGCGACCCCATCATCAATACTATTGGAAGTGGCTACGGTGGCAATACTTGATTTTACCAAAGTTTCTACATGCCCTTTAGTAGAACAGCCGTTCAAAACGACGAGTTTTAAATTTTCTTGTTTGGTTAAAAAAGACAACAAGCCTTCGCCATGTGCGGCTTGATTAGTACCATCTTCTGCCTCCAATAAAAACTGAAAGCTATTGGCATGCCCTGCATAGTGGAAAATAATCACCCGATTCCGTCTTTTTTCATGTTGAAAAAAATCAAAAATATCTTTGATGGTTACCCCATGTAAAATTTCCACCTCAGCAATTTCCTCATCCTCTAACTTCGCTAATGCTTTTCGCAGCTCACGTTGTTCAATGGTCAAGTTACGCAAATAGGCATGGTCATCTTCACGCTCATTGGCAAAGGCTAGGAATATGATGGGGAGTTGTTTTGGAGGCATGGCGATTCGTTAAGTTAATGATTCAGGCATCTCTTAACAAGTAAAGTTAACCCATTTTCTCACACAAGCAAGCCTATAAAAAAACAACCCACCAAGTGGTAGGTTGCTTTTCGGGGTATCAAATAGGGCCTAACCTGAACGGCTAAATCAGGCTGGCATGAGGTCTTGTTTAACGAACGTATCTTCGTAAAATATCTTCGAGCTGCATTTCATCTTGAACCATGACTTCACGCGCTTTGCTTCCTGAGAATGGACCAACAATTCCTGCGGCTTCTAATTGGTCAATAATTCGACCAGCGCGGTTATAGCCAAGGCTGAGTTTACGTTGCACCAATGAAGTGCTTCCCTGACCGTGAATCACAATCAATCGCGCTGCTTCGGCAAAGAGGGAATCGAGTTTACTCATATCAATATCTCTGGCATCGGCTTGCTCATCTTCGTATTCAGGAAGAAGGTAAGCGGTATCGTAACTTTTCTGTTCGCCAATGTATTCACAAATGCGTTCTACTTCATCGGTATCTACAAAAGCGCACTGCAAACGGATAATTTCCGAACCATTTGATAGCAGCATGTCGCCCATGCCCACCAATTGTTCTGCGCCATTGGTATCCAAAATGGTACGAGAGTCAATTTTGGAAGTCACTCGGAACGATAAACGTGCTGGGAAGTTTGCTTTGATAATCCCCGTGATCACATTTACCGAAGGACGTTGGGTAGCAATAATTAAGTGGATGCCAATGGCACGAGCCAATTGCGCTAAGCGGGCGATAGGCATTTCCACTTCTTTACCTGCTACCATCATCAAATCTGCCAACTCATCAATTACCAATACAATGTAAGGCAAAAATCGGTGTCCATTTTCAGGATTTAGTCTTCGCTTCTTAAACTTCGCATTGTATTCTTTGATGTTTCGAGCACTCGCATCTTTTAATAAGTTATAGCGCACATCCATTTCCACACACAAGGAATTCAAGGTATGCACTACTCTTGAAGTATCGGTAATAATCGCATCCTCAGCATCGGGTAGAGCAGCCAAATAGTGGCGCTCAATCTTATCAAAGATGGACAGTTCCACTTTTTTAGGGTCTACCAACACAAATTTAAGCTCAGATGGATGTTTTTTATACAACAAAGAACTCAGAATCACATTTAAGCCAACTGACTTACCCTGACCTGTAGCACCTGCCATCAATAAGTGAGGCATTTTGGCTAAATCTGTGACAAAAATCTCATTGGAAATGGTTCGACCTAAAGCAATCGGCAAGGCTTTATCTGTATTAATAAACTTATCACTTGCCAATACCGATCGGATGTTTACCATCTGACGATTTTTATTGGGTACCTCAATACCAATGGTTCCTTTGCCTGGAATAGGAGCAATAATTCGAATTCCTAGAGCGGCAAGACTGAGGGCGATGTCATCTTCTAAATTTTTGATCTTCGAGATTTTTACACCCGCTTTGGGAACAATCTCATAAAGCGTAACAGTAGGACCTATGGTTGCTTTAATAGAGGCAATACCAATTTTGAAGTCGTTCAGAGTCTTAACAATTTTGTTCTTATTCTCCTGAAGTTCTTCATGAGTAACCTTCGCTTTTGAATTTTCAGATGGTTGGCGCAACAAATCCAAATGTGGCCGTTTAAATGAGGCCAAATCTAATGTTGGATCGTACTCATCCATATCTTCTACTACTACTTCTTCAATAGGCTTAGAAACGGTTAATGCTAATGCCGTTTCCTTGGCAGGAAGTACGGTTTCGTCAGCTTCATCTGTCGTATCTTTTACTTCAAAGTCAAGCCCATTTTTGGGTTGGCTTTCTAATACGAGTTCCCCATTTTGTTTTTGAACAGGTGCGAGTTTGGTATCACCAACGATGAGGCCATGTGAACCTTTATCGATTACCCCGCTCATGAGTTCATCTTCTGAAACGTCCTCTTTATGTTGTTCCGTGTCTTCTTGATTTTGCTCATCTGGCGTACTTTTCTTTTTGATATTTTGTGCAAAATCGCCTACTTCTTCCATTTTGTCTTGCAATTCGGAAGTGAAACCTAATAAAGTTTTTAGATCAAAGAAGTACAAAAGGAAAATACTGAGTGATAGTACGAGAATAAAAGGTGTGCCAAAACCTACAAAACTGTTAAAGATTTCAGCGAGTTTAAAGCCCATGCCTCCAGCATAAAAGTTGAGCGATACCTCTCCGCCTTTTCCCAATATTAATAGATAGCCTAATAATAGGCTGATCCAGAACAAACCAAACATGACGATTTTAGTGGCCTTTGCCAAATTAAAGAGGCTTCTACCAAATGCGGCTTGTGTTCCAATAGAAAATAGCAATGGAGGTAATAAAAATGCAGCAATCCCAAACCATTTATAAATAAATAGATGGGAAAGTGAAGCGCCGATTAATCCTAACCAATTTTGAGTGCGTAATCCAGAACGAATCAAATCTTCGCTACCCAAAGATTGAATAATACTCTGATCTGCTTTTACAGATTGTAAAGCAGAAATGAAGGAGAGCATAAGGAGCACCGAGAAGGTAATTAAACCTAAACCCAAACTAATTCGAAAGCGCTTGTCATTTAAAAAATTCCAATCGATCTGACGTAGTTTGCTCCAGTTTACATGAAATTCATATTTCTTTTTCTTCTTGGCTCGCCCAGTTTTTTTTCGTTTGTAAGTGTTTCTTTTTGCCATGATACCCTAGTGAATTAGCAATAAATACTTGTTGTCTTTTGTGAATTTTAGTTCGATGCTCAAATAGAGCTGTGTCACTTTCTCCCACTTTTACCACAATTCCCCACTTTCTCCACTTTTTACCACCACTTGTAATACATAGTCTCCAATTACCCCTTTTTCGACCGATGTTTTGGCAGTAATATTCTTTTAGTAGAAGATTTTATGACTTTTTGTGGGATTAGCTCCCACTTTTCTAATTTATTTAAAGTTTTACTTTAATTTAGTGTTTGTAAATTACTTAAAATCAAGTTTTTATGAAATTAAAATCTTTCCCATAAAATCCACTGTTACCTCCTTTTATCCCCCCATTTATGCTTGATTTATATACAATATTAAGGCTTTTTTTGGAAAAATGTGGTTGAAAGTGGTAAAAAGTGGTTGATTGTTCCATGAAAAACACTAGTTTTGTATGAAGGATTACTTTAAGTTACTATAGGTAAACACATTTATGTCTTATTTTTCGAGTGAATATGAGTGTAAGCTAGACGTGAAAGGAAGGATGGTACTTCCTGCACGTATCAAAGCTAGTTTGCCCGAAAGTTCAGAGAATAAGATTGTGTTGACGAGAGGATTTGAACCTTGTTTAACCATTTATCCACTAGAAGAGTGGAATAAAATTTTTGAAAAAGTCTCTAGTTTAAATGAGTTTAACCCAGAATACAGAAAGTTTCAACGAAACTTCTTGCGGGGAAATACAGAAATTGAATTGGATAAAAACGGACGATTTTTGATTCCTCGGACAATGGTTCGATTTGCGAAGTTAGAACGTGAGGCCATTTTAGTAGGAATGGGTAATCGAATAGAAGTCTGGAACCCTGATGTGTATGATGAATACCTCATTAAGGATCAGCAAGAGTTCTCTTCGTTGGCACAGCAGTTTTTGGGGAATGAGGAAGAAAGTCAAGCTGAGGAAGAAGCAAAAGATAAAGAAAGTGATCATACAGAATAGTTCATTGAAAGGTTATGTACCATATTCCTGTAATGTTAGAGGAGTGTTTGGAAGGGTTGGCCATTGAGCCGAATAGCATCCTAGTGGATGTGACATTTGGTGGAGGCGGGCACGCTAAGGAGATGTTGAAGGGATTAGTTGATGGAAAGTTATATGCTTTTGATCAGGATGAAGATGCAATCAAGAATGCTGAAGGCTTAGACAAAGCGCGATTTCAACTCATTGAAAGCAATTTCAGAAACTTGAAACGTTACCTCCGATTACACGGCTGCTCAAAAGTAGATGGCATTTTGGGAGACTTAGGCGTTTCGTCGCATCAAATTGATACCGCTGATCGCGGGTTTTCCCTAAGAATGGAAGGGGAACTCGATATGCGAATGGATCAAAGCCAAAAACTGTCGGCCAAAGTGGTGGTCAATGAATACGAGGAAAAGAATTTGGCAGATGTGCTCTGGCTTTATGGAGAGTTAAGAAACTCAAGGAAGTTAGCTCGGGAGATTGTATCTCAGCGAAAAGGGGGAGAAATTCAACATACCACAGACTTAGTGAAGTTGTTAAACCCTTTTGCTCCACGAGGCCGTGAAAATCAGTTTCATGCTCGCGTGTTCCAAGCATTGCGCATTGAGGTAAATGATGAAATGGGGGCGTTAAAGGATTTACTGGTACAATCCATGGAAGTGTTAAAAGAAGGGGGACGACTAGTAATTATGTCTTACCATTCTTTAGAAGATCGCTTGGTAAAAAACTTTATGCGATCAGGAAATTTTGAAGGGAAAGTAGAGAAAGACTTTTACGGAAATCCATTGGTGCCTTTTAAATTGATTAATCGAAAGCCAATTGTGGCTTCAGCAGAAGAAGTGGCAGCAAATCCTAGAGCAAGAAGTGCCAAACTAAGAGTTGCTGAACGAATTGAAATAAAGAAATAAATTGTAGTGTCAAGGCATCCCCTTGACACGCACAAAGCATAAACTAACCTTATAGTACGATCTGCCAATAATCAAAAGCAGTGAATGTTATGGCCAAAAAGAATAGATACATAAAGCCTGAAGAAGAGGCCAAGAAGAAAAAGAGGCAACGCGCAATGCCCAAGTGGTTGAAAAAGTTTTCAACACCAAAGGTAAGCTTTGGGGATGATGTGGCATTTCGCTACATCCCTTATGTGGTGTTTCTGACTTGTTTGGGCTTAATCTATATCGCGAATAACCATAATGCCGAAAAGTTGGCGGGTAAAATCACCAAAATTGAGCGTGAGGTGAAAGTGCTTCAAATGGAATATGGCACCATGAAGTACGAATTTATGAATAAGCACAATAAGGCGCGCATTGCCAAAGATTTAAAGAAAATGGGTTTGTATCCAAATGATAAACCAGTAGTTAAAGTAGTTGTCAATCAATAAATGGGTGTAAAAAATTCCATATTAGTCCGTATTCGGGTTGCTTTTGTTGCCATTGTGGTGGTGCTAGGCTTGGTGGTTGTGAAGATGATCGATATCCAAGTGGTTAATGGCGAAAAATGGCGAGAGGTGGCCCGCGAGAATGGTTTACAATACCGAAAGGTAAAAGCTACTCGCGGAAATATCTTGAGCGATAATGGTAATTTTATGGCTACTTCTTTACCATTTTATCAGTTAGCCATCGACCCAACAGTCGCAAATCAAGAAGTATTTAATGCGAATATAGATACACTCTGCCGTTTGTTTGAAGGCTTTTTTCAAGAGAAAACGGCTGAGGAATACGCCAATGAGATTCGGGAAGCTAGAGATACCCGCAGTAGGTATTTTGTGGTGAGCAGAAAACGTCATGTATCTTACCAAGAGCGCAAGGAATTAGAAAAATGGCCCATTTTTAACTTGGGGCGTTACCGAGGCGGTGTTTTATTTGAAAAGGTAGATAAACGTTTTCGTCCGTTCGATCCTGTGGCCCGTAGAACCGTTGGTTTCTTGATTGAGTCTGACTCAACAGGAGAACTGAAAGGTAGAGGAATTGAATACAGCTTTAATGATGAATTGGCAGGAGTAGATGGCGAAGCGCTGTATCAACGAATTGCAGGCAGTCGTTGGAAACCCGTAGAGGATGAGTCAATGGTGCGTACCGAAAATGGTTACGATATCGAAACAACGATTAATTTAGATATACAGGATAAAGCAACGGAAATGTTGAAAAAAGCCTTAATGCGAAGGGCGGCAAAGTATGGGGTGATGATTTTGATGGAAGTAGAGACGGGAGAAATTAAGGCAATGGTGAACTTAGGTAAAGATAGCAAAGGGCGATATCGTGAAAATTACAATTATGCAGTAGGTAGCCAAGGAGTAAATGAGCCTGGTTCTACGTTTAAAACGGCTTCCATGTTGGCGTTATTGGAAGCAACAGATATTAAGGTGAATGATACCATCAATACAGGAGATGGTAAATACATGTTCTATGAAGATTGTATCATGACCGATGCAGCAGTGTATGGTTATGGACGTTTGTCTGTACAAAAAGTATTTGAAAAGTCTTCGAATATTGGCGTGTCTAAGATGGTTTTCCGCCACTTTCAAGATAATCCGAAGTTATTTTACGAATACTTAAGCAAGTTTAATTTGACCAAACCCATTGGTTTTCAAATGATGGGCGAGGGAGAACCCAATGTAAATCAGCCGGGAAGTGAGATGTGGAGTGGTTGCTCTTTACCGTGGATGGCAATCGGTTACGAGGTACAAGTGTCGCCTTTACACTTAGTAGCTTTTTACAATGCCATTGCAAATGGCGGAAAGATGATTGAACCGCTTTTGGTTAAGCGCGTATTGCGAGGTGGACATATTGTTGAAAAGGAATTTAGTCCAAGGGTATTGAATCCTAAAATCTGTTCTGAGCGTAATTTGGAAATTATCCAGCAGATGTTAGAAGGCGTAATCGAACATGGTACAGCGAATAACATTTATACGGAAGAATACAAGATTGCAGGCAAAACAGGAACTACACATAAACTGTATAAAGGACGCTACGTAGATAAATATTACACCTCATTTGTAGGGTATTTTCCAGCAGATAAGCCAAAGTACACCTGCATCGTAGGAATTGATGAGCCACAAGGCGATGACCATTATGGTGGATCGGTAGCGGCTCCTGTATTTAGGGAGTTGGCAGATTGGTTGTATGTGGTTGGTGTAGAGAAAGAATTGGACGAATTGGAAATTGCAAATGCGGATGCGCCATACATTCGGTCAGGGAAATACACTGATTTGGTGAACTTGACGGACGAGTTAGGTGTAAAAACCGTTCCGATGAATACAGAAGATTGGGTGTATACGTCTAATCAAGGAGATACAGTTTTGTTGAAGAATAATATTTTCCACGATGAATTAGTGCCTGACGTCACTGGAATGGTGTTGAAAGATGCGCTTTACATTTTGGAAAATCAAGGACTTACGGTAAAAGTGATTGGTACAGGGGCACGAGTGCGTAAGCAATCATTAAAAGTAGGGAGAAAAGTAAGACCAGGGTATGTAATTTATTTAACCATGAGTTCGTAAAAGAGTGAATGCAGCATTTTGCTGAATAATTAATAACCGTTAATACTTAAACGTTAAACGAATTAAAACACTTCAATACATACTCGAAGGGCTTCCAACACTAGGTGTAGAAGGAAGTTTAGAAAGAGCATTCAAAGCGATACAGTTTGACTCTCGAAAAGTAGAATCAGACGATGTGTTTGTAGCCATAAAAGGATTACAGGCTGACGGACACCAATACATTAACCAAGTGATCCAAAAGGGTGCGGCTGCTGTCATCTACTCAGATGGCAGCGCATTACCGCCCCAGTCAGAGCGAGGACAGACGGTCTTTGTGCAGGTAGAAAACCCTGCTGACACGATGGGAAAGATGGCTGCTGCCTATTATGAGCATCCATCTAAAAAATTGAAACTAGTTGGCATTACGGGTACGAATGGAAAAACAACCACCGTTACCCTGTGGCACCAACTATTTAAAGAACTGGGGTATCAAGTGGGCTTGATCTCAACCATTGAAAATAAAATCAATGATGAGGTACTAGCAACCAAATTCACTACACCAGATTCCATCACCATCAATCAATTATTAGATCAAATGGTGAAAGCTGGATGTCAGTTCTGTTTCATGGAAGTAAGTTCCCATGCTTTGGTGCAAGGGAGAGTTGCTGGTTTGCATTTTACAGGTGCAGCGTTTTCAAATATCAGCCACGATCACCTTGATTTTCACCGCACTTTTGCCGAATACATTAAGGCTAAAAAGTTGTTCTTTGACAATTTGCCAAAAGAATCCTTCGCACTCGTCAATAAAGACGATCGGCGATGGAATATTATGTTGCAAAATTGCGATGCTCGACATTATACCTATGCACTCAAATCCATGGCAGACTTTAAAGGCCGATTATTAGGAAATACCTTTGAAGGATTGCAGATGGAAATCAATCAACGCGAGGTCTGGTTTCGATTAATTGGTGATTTTAATGCATACAACCTCTTGGGTGTCTATGGAGCAGCAGTTTTATTAGGAGAAGATGAGGAAGAAGTGCTCAAGGCCATGTCTGAAATTACCCCTGCAAAAGGGCGATTTGAACAGTTGGTATTAGCCAATCAAGTGCGTTGTGTGGTGGATTATGCGCATACGCCTGATGCCTTGAAAAATGTGTTGGAAACCATTCGCCAAATTCAAGAAACAGGAGAACGAATTATCACGGTGGTTGGATGTGGTGGAAATCGCGATGCAGCAAAACGACCAAAAATGGCGGCTATTGCAGCAAAATTGAGCGATAAAGTGATACTAACCTCTGATAATCCGCGTTTTGAAAATCCGATGGCGATTATTAAAGACATGGAAAGTGGACTTTCCATCAGCGAAAAGGTGAAGACAATTTCGATTGAAGATCGAAAAGAAGCGATCGAAAAAGCGGTAACATTAGCAGAACCTGGCGATGTGGTTTTAGTGGCTGGAAAAGGCCATGAAAACTATCAGGAAATTGAGGGAAAACGATACCATTTTGACGATTTAGAAGTTTTAAAAGGTTTTCGATAATTCCTTGTAAGGAAATCGTAGCTTTGCGGTTTGGATAACTGAACGAATAAGAAATCATGCTTTATTATCTATTTGATTACTTACAGGAAAACTTCAATCTGGCAGGTGCAGGTTTGTTTCAATACATTACCTTTCGAGCACTGGCTGCGGCTTCGCTTTCTGTACTGATTGGGATGTTTTTCGGGAAGCGCATAATTCAGTGGCTGCAAAAATTACAGATTGGCGAAACCATTCGCGATTTGGGTCTTGAAGGGCAAATGCAAAAAAAAGGAACACCAACGATGGGTGGAGTGATCATCATTTTATCCATTTTGATTCCCGTTTTACTTTTTGCCCGTGTATTTAATATCTACATCGTATTGCTCATCATCTCAACGCTTTGGACAGGATTGATTGGCTTCCTTGATGACTACATCAAAGTATTCAAAAAAGATAAAGATGGCCTTTCTGGAAAGTTCAAAATTGTGGGACAAGTCGGATTAGGTTTGATTGTAGGTTTGTGTTTGTATTTTAATTCAAATGTAACCGTAAGAGAATTCGATACAAAAGTAACATCAGAAAATGCGGTGCAAGTGCTTCAAAATAAAGCATATACCGATACGAAATCTTCGCGGACGAATGTGCCTTTTTTTAAGAATAATGAGTTAGATTATGCAGATTTAGTTCCTTTTCTACCGAAGAGCATGACTTGGTTGATTTATGTAGTGGTAGCTACATTTATCATAACTGCGGTATCCAATGGCGCAAATATTACGGATGGATTAGACGGGCTTGCTGCTGGGTCATCGGCCATTATAGGAAGTGTATTAGCCGTATTTGCTTACGTTTCGGGAAATGTGATTCTAGCCAGCTATTTAGATGTGATGTTTTTGCCAAATACGGGCGAATTAGTGGTGTTTTGTTTAGCGTTTGTGGGAGCATGTATTGGGTTTTTGTGGTACAATTCATACCCAGCTCAGGTGTTTATGGGAGATACGGGAAGTTTATGCCTTGGAGGGGTAATTGCCGTATTAGCATTGTCGCTGAGAAAAGAGCTCTTAATTCCCATCATGTGTGGAATTTTCTTGATTGAAAATATATCGGTAATGCTTCAGGTGGGTTACTTCAAATACACCAAAAAGAAATACGGAGAAGGCAGACGAATTTTTAAAATGGCTCCGCTCCATCATCATTACCAAAAATCAAATATCCCTGAAGCCAAAATCGTGAGTCGCTTCTGGATTGTAGGTATATTATTAGCAATTGTGACCATTGCAACCTTAAAAATTCGATAAGTAAAAGTTTTCTGATTCTTGTATGGATTCTATGAAATCTAAATTAGTCATATTAGGTGCAGGTGAATCTGGCGTAGGAGCCGCATTATTAGCGCAAGCGAAGGGCTACGAAGTGTTTGTATCTGATGCAGGACAAATTAAGGAGAACTATAAAAAGGAATTAGAAGCAGCAGCAATTGACTTTGAAGAAGGGCAGCATTCCGAACAAAGGATCTTAGAAGCAGATGAGATTGTAAAGAGTCCTGGGATTCCGCATAAAGTGCCTTTGATTCAACAAGCCATTGAAGAGCGTATTCCCATTTTATCGGAGATTGAATTTGCAAGTAGGTATACCAACGCAAAACTGATTGCAATTACAGGTACAAATGGTAAGACCACGACTAGTTTATTGGCGTTTCATTTACTTCAAGTTGCAGGATTTAATGTGGGGCTGGCAGGAAATATAGGCGAGAGTTTTGCCCGAAAAGTATTAACTCATGATCATGAGTATTACGTATTGGAGGTGAGCAGCTTTCAATTAGATGATATTCATCGTTTTCGGCCAAATATTGCCATTATCCTAAATATTACAGCAGATCATTTAGATCGTTATGAGTATCAGCTAGAAAAATACATTGCAGCCAAATTCAGGCTCATTGAAAATATGAAAATAGGCGATGTGTTCATCTACAATGCAGATGATGAAAACATTGCTCGACAATTAAACCGAAGTAACTACCTAGTTTCTACAGAGCCGTTTACAGAAGGATTCTATCGAAAAGGCAAATTGAGTTTGCCAACACTTGGTTTTGTAGAAGGTGATTCATCCGTGCATGCTGCTCAACGTCTGGAATTTGATTCGTTGCCACTGAGAGGAAAACACAATGGCATGAATATGAGTGCGGCCATTTTAGCGGCCTTACGTGTAGGAGTTACAAAATCAGCCATTGAAGAAGGATTGAAAAGCTTCAAAAATGTGCCACATCGCTTAGAAACCGTGGCTACCATTAACGGAGTAACCTTTATCAATGACTCCAAAGCAACCAATGTAGACGCTACCTATTACGCACTAGATAGCTTTGATACCCCAATTGTTTGGGTGGTTGGTGGAGTAGACAAAGGCAATGATTATTCACAACTGCATCAATTAGTGAAAAATCATGTAAAAGCCATTGTTTGTTTAGGTGTTGACAATCAGAAATTATTTAAAGTTTTTGCTGAAATGGTAGATTTCATTGACGAAACGCAAGATGTATTTGAAGCTGTTTCAAAAGCATACCATTTAGCTGAGAATAAAGATATTGTGCTCTTATCTCCTGCTTGTGCCAGCTTTGACTTGTTCAACAATTACGAGCATCGCGGAGAAGCCTTTAAACAGGCAGTAGAAAAATTGAAAGATATTCGGTTTTAGGAAACCTCAAATGACAGCAAAGTCATGGAAATTAATTTGAAAGACATATCGAAGTACTTGCAAGGTGACAAAATCATCTGGGGCATTGCCATTGTACTATCGCTATTTAGCATCTTAGTGGTATACAGTGCAACCAGTGCGTTGGCCTATAAAAGTGCAGGTGGCGATACCGAGCATTTCCTCATGAAACATGCCTTTCTGGTAATGTTAGGTCTAGGTGCCATGTGGTTATGTCATCGCATAGATTACCGGTATTATTCCAGAATATCGCGATTTGCGTTAATTGCCTCAGTAGCTTTACTACTGTTTGCCTTAAACTTTGGAGCAACCATTAACGAAGCGTCACGCTGGATTGTGATTCCATTTGTAAATCAAAGTTTTCAGCCTTCTGATTTAGCAAAATTGGCTTTACTCATCAATATGGCGAGTATGCTTTCGAAGCGCCAGAACAGCTTACACGAATTCCAACGAGCCATTGTTCCCATGATGATGTGGGCAGGCGTGATTTGTGGATTAATTGCGATGAGTGACTGGTCGGGTGGCTTGATTCTATTTATAACCTGCGCCTTGTTGATGTTCATCGGCCGTGTGCCCTTGCGTCACTTAGGAACGATGATGATTATTGGTTTGATTGCAGGTGCTTTTGCATTTTCATTCGGACAACGCGGCAATACCGTAAGTAGTCGATTGAAAGCATTTACAGCGACTGAAACGGAAGGCATTCATTTCCATACAGAGCAAGCGAATATCGCAATTGCCTTGGGTGGATTTACAGGAGTAGGAGCAGGAAGAAGTATTCAACGAAACTTTTTACCAAATCCTTTTTCCGATTTCATATTCGCCATTATTGTGGAGGAATATGGTTTTTTAGGCGCATTAGCCATCATATCTTTGTATTTGATTCTGTTGTACCGGGGAATGCTCATTGTAGCACGGGCAAAAGGGGTGTTTGGTGGCTTACTGGCAGCAGGGATTACCTTTAGTTTAATACTTCAAGTGGTGATTCATATGGCTGTAAATGTGAACTTATTGCCCATTACAGGCTTGCCATTACCCTTACTCAGTATGGGAGGAACTTCGCTGTTGTTTACGGGAATGGCGATTGGAATTGTACTGAGTGTGAGTAGGGGTGTAGAAAAAGATTCAGAAGTTGATTTATTTCAAGGAACTGTAAAACATAAAAACCTACGTAGAAAGGTAGCATAATGAGTACACTCAAAGTCATTATTAGCGGAGGCGGAACTGGCGGACACATTTATCCAGCCATTGCCATAGCAGATGCTTTGAAAGAAATAGATTCTTCCATAGACATTTTGTTTGTTGGTGCTGAAGGCAAAATGGAAATGGAAAAAGTGCCAAAAGCTGGCTATAAAATTATCGGTCTTTGGATTAGTGGATTGCAGCGAAAATTGACGTTGAGGAATCTGAGTTTCCCATTCAAGTTGATTCATAGCTGGTTTAAGGCTCGGCAAATCATTCGGGAGTTCAAACCCCATGTGGTGGTTGGTGTTGGGGGTTATGCGAGTGGCCCGATGATGCAGGCAGCAGCTGCAAAAGGGATTCCAACACTCATCCAAGAGCAAAACGGGTATGCTGGACTCACCAATAAAATGTTGGCTGATAAAGTCAAAAAGGTGTGTGTGGCCTATCATGACATGGACAAGTATTTCCCAAAAGAGAAAATTCTTTTTACAGGAAATCCTGTTCGGAAAGATATCCAAGATTTAGCAGCCATAAGATTAGCAGCATATGCGCACTTTACCTTAGCTTCTGACAAAAAAACCTTGTTGATTTTAGGTGGCAGCTTAGGGGCAAGAACCATCAACGATAGCTTAAAGAATGGGGTAGAAAAGGTGTTAGCAGCGGGCTATCAGGTGATTTGGCAAACTGGAAAGTTTTATTTTGATGAAATGACGGCAGCGTTTAAAGGAAAAGAAAACGATCGGCTAATCATGAAAGCATTTATTACCAGAATGGATTATGCTTATGCATGTGCTGATGTCGTGATTTCAAGGGCTGGAGCACTGAGTATTTCAGAATTGTGTTTGGCAGAAAAGCCATCCATATTGGTGCCTTCACCCAACGTGGCAGAAGATCACCAAACCAAAAATGCGATGGCACTGGTCAAAGAAAACGCAGCCATATTGGTAAAAGATAAAGAGGCACAAGCTTGTTTGATGGACGAAGCCATTCAACTGCTCGAAAATGAAGAAAAACAGGCCGCGTTAGCTTCACAAATTAAGCAGTTAGCGAAGCCAAATGCAGCAATGGATATTGCGAATGAGGTGATGCGTTTAGGAAGTGTTGGATAAATCGAGGATGGAATTATAAGCAGGTAAATAAAAAGAATGAGGCATTTGTTAATAGAGAATTTTGAGGCTAGACAAGGCGCTAATGCCGCGAATAGCAGCGCTCTTTAAGAAATTAGCAACGAAGTATAGCCGCAAAAGGCACATTAAAAAATGCCTCATTCTTTTTGGTTAACTGCTTAAAAAAGCATTTTTGCTTAAAATTCTTCGAAAGAGATATATGTGGGCTAAGAAGGAAATTGTAATATTGTTCTTTGCTTTCACAGATACTTATAGATATGAAAATGGATTTCGAGAACATATATTTAGTTGGAGTTGGGGGAATCGGAATGAGTGCAATTGCACGCTGGTTTAATACGCAAGGCTTAACGGTAGCTGGATATGACAAAACAGCAACGCCACTTACAGAAGCTCTTGTAAATGAAGGGATTGATATTCATTTTGAAGATAATATTGCATTAATTCCTAAAGGAATGATTGCGGAAAAATCAGCAACATTGGTGGTGTATACGCCAGCAATTCCTGCTGATCACAACGAATTAACTTGGCTGAAAGCAGAAGGCTTTACAGTAAAAAAACGTTCTGAAGTATTGGGTTTAATTACTCAAGACAATTTTACCATCGCAGTGGCAGGTACACATGGAAAAACAACGACTTCTTCCATGATTGCCCACATTCTCAAATCGGCGAACCACAACTTTGTAGCCTTTTTAGGAGGACTAACTGCGAATTATGGATCAAACCTGATTATCAACCAAAATCCTGATGAGGATTTGGTAGTGGTGGTAGAAGCGGATGAGTACGACCGCTCTTTCCTGCACCTAAGTCCAGATATTGGCGTGGTCACTTCAGTAGAAGCAGATCACCTCGATATTTACGGAAGTGCTGAGGCTATTGAAAAAGCCTTCGCTGAATTTGTGGGTAAATTGAAAGATGAAGGAGTCTTGTTTTTACAGAATCGGGTAACTACCGATGTGTTGGCGCAATTACAGGATGGCGTAGAAGTACGTCCTTACGGCATTGATGAAGGGGCATTTAGAGCAGAAAGCTTAAGAGTAGAAAATGGAATATCTTATTTTGATGTAGTGGTGGATGATGATGCCAACGAAGTGTGTGATTTGGCCTTAGCAGTCCCTGGCAGGCATAACGCAGAAAACGCGACTGCTGCCATCTCAGTTTGCCTTTCTTTGGGGTTGGAACCTGAAGAAATCCAAACAGGTTTATCCTCCTTTAAAGGAGTAAAACGACGATTTGAATTCATTCATCGGACGGATGAAGTAGTTTACATAGATGATTATGCACATCATCCAACAGAGGTTGGTGCTTTTTTGGAGGGAGTGCGCGGGTTGTATCCTAATAAAAAGCTGACAGTAATTTTTCAACCGCACTTGTTTACCAGAACACGAGATTTTGCTCAAGGATTTTCCGAAAGTTTATCCATTGCAGATGAGTTATTACTGTTGAACATTTATCCTGCGCGCGAAGAGCCAATTGAAGGAGTAGATGCCAATTTGATTTTGAATCAAGTCACTACGAAAGCAAAGCAACTCGTGGCAGATGATGAGCTAATTGAGCTACTAAAAACAAAGGAATTAGAAGTGTTAGTGACCGTTGGCGCAGGGAATATTGATCGTTTTGTCAACCAGATTAAAGCGGTGTTAGAGACGAAGCAGGCAACGGCAAGTTAAATAGCTGTTTGATGTTTTTTAACATCAAACCCTATTGAAGTTGTTTGTAGAGTTAGTAAAACGTACTCTACAAACTGCAATCAAGTAAATCTTCAGATTTACGCTTACAGCAAAATGTAGTCTATTGATTTACGAACAACTAAAAAAATAAATCACAAAAACTAAAGATCATTCATCGATCGAAACGTGAAACATGAAATGGGTAAATTTTAAATCGGGGTTAAATGTTTTTTTGGCCATTTTGGTCTTATTGGCGGTGGTAGGCTTTGTTTCCAATGAGTATCTCGCAGGTCAAACGGTCGATAATATCATTATCAACTTGGATGAGAGCGGAAACTTATTTGTGAATGAAGAGGGCATCCGAAATGAGATTATGGAAGTGGTAGAGGCGAACTTAACGACCGAGGAAGGCGAGCCAAAGAAGCTCAGGCGAGTCATTAACTTGAATAATTTAGAAAAGGAATTATTGCGGTACAGTTTTGTGAAAGAGGCGCAAGCTTCATGGGACATTCGCGGTAATTTGGTGATCGATATTTTACAAGATGAGCCAGTAGCACGCGTGTTAGGAACTTCAGGTGCGGGAGCTTACATCAGCAGGGAAAAAAACTTATTGCCTTTATCTGATGAGTTTTCGGCACGAGTGATGCTGATTACTGGAGCAGGAGCAGATAGTTTGTTATCCGAAACCTTTTTACACAGTAGAAAAGGGAAGCAAGTTTCTGCGTTAATTGATTACATCAACCAAGATGAGTTTTTGGCTACTCAAATTACACAACTGGAAATCTCCAAATGGATGGGAGTGACACTCTATCCACAAGTAGGGCGGCATCGAATCGTTTTTGGGAAGGCTGAAGATTTCGATGAAAAATTTGAGAAACTAGCTATCTTTTATGAAAAAATTGTGCCCAAAGTGGGCTGGAAAAAATATCGCAAAATTAGTCTTCAATTTAAAGATCAGATTGTTTGTAAGTAGTTGATCTAGCAATACAAAAGTTGAATGACTTGGGAAAATATTTCAAAGCTTATAGAAAGTTCAAAACTTTCTGAGCATTCAAGCAAGTAAGTAAGAAGTACCTCATTCTTTTTGCTTAACTGCTTAAAATAC
>JBMYQA010000057.1:0-26053 GCA_049600855.1 Flammeovirgaceae bacterium
TCATTTATTCAATAATCGCTTATTCGTAAATACAACACTGACTTACAGCTTTTACGAATTCGCCTTTTCCAATTTAGAAAGCTTTCTTGAAGTTGAAGAAGAAGATGGAGCGTTAGAAGAAGAACTCGAAGAACTTTATTTCATAGATAATCGTTCCGAAAATCAAGATATTGGGTTAAGAATAGATATTGACTATGTGCCCGCTCCAAAGCATACCATTCGAATGGGACTAGAAGCTTCAGTGAAAAGTTTCAGTCCTGTGCTTACCTTTTTAGATAGCGACTCTGAAGAAATCATTGACCGATTAGATGAAGATTTAGCTATTGATGATTTAGATGATTATGCCATTTCTACTACTTCTGAAGTCGCTGAGTTGGATGTTTACATTGAAGATCAGATTGATCTTAATGCAAACTGGCAGCTTGACTTAGGTTTGCGTGCAAGTTCTTTTTTAAATGCAGGTACAGAAAAATCATACTTTAATCTTGAACCGCGCATACTCCTAAATCATACCTTGTCAACTAAGCTCCAAGTTCATGCTTCGGCAAATCGCTTGGTGCAATATTTACACTTAGTTTCGAATTCAGCTTTAAAATTACCTAATGATTTATGGATACCAGCATCTGCAGATATGCTACCACAACAATCTTGGCAATTCGAATTAGGTGCAGCCATCCACATTAGTTCAGCGCTCCACTTTAATGTAGATGCTTATTATTTGAATATCCAAAACCTTTATCGATATCCTGATGATTTTTCTTTTTTAGATATTGTCAACGATAGTCGCCCCGAAGATTTTTTGTTGCGTGGAGATGGACAAAATTATGGCATTGAAACCCTGCTGAAATACGATGGAGACAATCGAGGGTTTATGCTTTCTTATACCCTGAGCAAGGCGGAGCGGCAGTACGATAGCCTTAATTTAGGCATGCCCTTTCCTTATGACTTGGATCATCGCCATCGCTTAAAACTATTCTTTTTCCAAAAGCTTGGCGAACATTTTCAAATTGGCTTAAATTGGATTTATAGTTCTGCCACTCCCCGCTTAAACTTGGTAGATACGCAACTCGGCCAAGGATTCATTCGAACAGATCTCAACCCTTCTGGCAGAAAGAACGAATTGCGTGCAAGTCCCTATTATCGTTTCGACCTCAATGTATCTTATCACCGCATTGGAAAAAAGCTCGAACACCGATTAGTCTTGGGCACATACAACACATTTGATCGAAGAAATATCGCTTATTATCAGGTCAATGCCAACAGCACCACACATCCTGTAGGATTTATGCCTATTGTTCCTTCCATTTCTTATACCCTTAATTATTAATTCCATTACATAAAAAAGCAGAGCTATTCGTTAGCATCCTAACTAATAGCCCTACCTTAGAGACTGTTTGACTTTTTTCGACTATTGAGCTACTAAGCACCCGTTCAGAAATATTCTAGCATTTGTTAATGCTCCTAATCCTGCTTCTCTGCGTTGTCAATGCCTTAAAGAGCACTGCTATTCGCGTTATTGACGCCTTAATAAGCAGAATTAAAATCTATTAAAAAATACCACAATATTTCTGAACGGATGCTTAAAAGCAGCGGGAAAAGTCACCTAAAAAAATTAAGAATGTATTTTAAAACAGCCGCTTATACTTGCTGTTCCTGACGTTGTTCAGACTCCTTCTTTTCCTTTACACCTAGTTTATTTTCAATGGCCGCCTTTACAAAGCCAACAAAAATTGGATGCGGTTCCTCTACCCTACTCTTCAACTCAGGATGAAACTGCGAACCAATGTAAAATGGATGCTTTTTCAACTCCATAATTTCCACTAGTTCTGAGTCGGGATTAATACCGGAAGCGACCATTCCTGCTTTCTGAAAATCTTCTAAGTACTTATTATTGAACTCATAACGATGGCGATGTCGCTCGGCAATGGTCAACTTACCATATAACTTAGAAGCCAATGAGTTTTTTCTAATTTTACAAGGATAACTACCCAATCGCATGGTTCCGCCCATCAATTTGAGGTTTTTCTGGTCTTCCATGATATCCACAATGGGGTGCGGCGTATCGGGAACCATTTCTACCGAATGCGCGCCTTCTAAACCCAATACATTTCGAGCAAACTCAATCATGGCACACTGTAAGCCAAGGCAAATCCCAAAGAGCGGCACTTCGCGTGTTCGGGCAAAATGTGCTGCTAAAATCTTCCCTTCAATGCCCCGATCACCAAATCCAGGAGCAATTAAAATTCCATTTAACTCGCCCAAATTCTCTTCTATATTATGCGCATTGAGCTTTTCAGATTGAATCCATTTCAAGTTCACTTTACACTCATTAATTGCCCCTGCATGTAAGAATGACTCCACAATAGATTTATACGCATCGGGAAGTTCCACGTATTTACCCACCAAGCCAATCGTTACTTCATTGGTCGGATTTTTCAATTTACCCAAAAATTGTTTCCAAGATTCAATATTGGGCTTGGGCACATTCGGCAAACCTAATTTTTCTAATACAATATCATCTAAGCCTTCCTTTCTCATCAATAAGGGAACATCATAGATGGTTTCTGCATCAATGGATTCGATCACAGAATTTAGACTCACATTACAAAATAAGGAGATTTTCTTACGCATTTCTGCTGGAATAGGGTGCTCCGTACGGCAGACCAATACATCTGGTTGTACGCCTGCTTCCAGCAATGCCTTTACAGAATGCTGTGTTGGTTTGGTTTTCAACTCACCTGCTGAAGCCAAATAAGGCACCAAAGTTAAATGAATAACAATGGACTGATTAGCAGCTAAATCCCATCGCGCTTGACGTACCGCTTCCACAAAAGGCAAGGATTCGATGTCACCAATACATCCGCCAATTTCTGTAATAATGATGTTATACTCGCCCGACTCTCCTAACAAAAACATATTGCGCTTAATCTCGTCGGTGATGTGTGGCACAACTTGTACTGTTTTTCCAAGGTATGCACCTTCCCGCTCTTTCTTAATTACATTGTTATAAATGCGGCCAGTAGTAATATTATTCGCTTGGGAGGTTGAAATATTCAGATAACGCTCATAATGCCCTAAATCAAGGTCAGTCTCTGCTCCATCGTCTGTCACATAACATTCCCCATGCTCATAAGGATTCATGGTTCCTGGATCAATATTAATATAGGGATCAAACTTTTGAATCGTTACCGAATAACCCCTAGCTTTCAGTAGTTTTCCTAAAGATGCTGCAACAATCCCTTTACCTAAAGAAGAGGTTACACCACCTGTAACAAATATGTATTTGGCCGTATTCATGAGTGAGAGAGCTTAAAACATTGAAAAACAACACCTTACAACTAGCACCAACTTGTACTAATTAAAAACATGGCGCAAAGTTAAAGGAATATGTTTAGGATTCAATAGTTAAAGTAGAAGTGTACAAACACTTCCTTGGCTCATGTGAGATTTTAATTAACATTCCTGTTTTTGCCAGCAATTCATTGCGTATATTCATCATTTGGTTGTGCCATTAGCTCATGAACCTTTGATTATCAAACTAAATGAAACGAATGTTAGAAACTGTTTTAGTGTTTATCACAAATGGTTTATTATGCAATAATGTCACCTCTTTTTCCTATAACAAACCATGCGTGATAAACACTTTTGAACGTTTTCTTTCGGCTAGAAGAAAAAATTCAAACATTCTCTTAGATGTATGCCTTAAACAAACTGTTACTAAAATAAAAAACTTGTAAGTACAAAAATTCTAAATTGAACCAATTCATTATGAAACACGCACTTGATATTGCAAAATACACTGGCTCACTCGAAGAACTTGCTGAAGATATTGGAAACTTACGCTACGATGCTTTAGAAGAGTTTTTAGGTTTACTAGCCGACAAACTAAAAAAAGACGCTGTTGCTGATTATGACAGAAATCGAGAAAAGTTAGCCAGCAAATTATTTCATGCAGCCGAACTTGTTGATGATGCCGCCTCAGAAATTGAAGAAGCTTGGGTCATCTCCGCTCCCTACATGAACGCGTAATTCCTTTTCCATTTTACCTGATCACTTGATGAGTTGGTCTAACATTCGTTTCTTTGTTTGATCATTTAAGTAAATTAATGCTAGACCAGCTCATCAAAAGCAAATCGACATTCCAATGAATACCCCACTCGTTTCTCCGCAATGGCTTCATGATCACCTCACTGATCCCGATCTCATTATTCTTGATGCCAGCCAAAAACAAAATAAAGCTGGTTTAACCAGTGATTACGATGGTCAATTCATTCAGGGTGCTCGACTTTTTGACATCAAAAATGCATTTAGTGATCCTGATGTCAGCTTGCCGAATACTTTACCAAGTCCTCCTTATTTTGAGCAAGCCTGTCAGAAGCTTGGCATTAATCGACATAGTAAATTGGTGGTGTACGATAAGCTTGGCATATTTTCGAGTCCAAGAGTGTGGTGGATGTTTTCCATTATGGGACACCAACAAATTGCGGTATTAGATGGAGGTTTGCCTGCTTGGATTGAAAGCGGGTATGAAACCACAGACTCCCCAGTTCAACCCACTACATCAGGAGATTTCAAAGCTAACTTCTCCCCTTCCTTCGTCAAAAGTATTGAAGCAATTGATGAGAACATCCAGAAACAACACCATTTAATTGTAGATGCCCGCTCTTCAGGTCGATTTAACGGTACGAGTCCAGAACCTCGGGCTGGCTTGCCAAGTGGACACATTCCTCATTCAGTAAACCTACCTTTTCAAGAAGTATTAGTAGGTGGAAAGTTCAAATCTCCAGAACAACTCAAAGCCATTTTCAACCAACTCAATCCAGCAAATAAAGCACTGACTTTTTCGTGTGGATCAGGCATTACTGCTTGCATTTTATCCTTAGCCAGTGAATTGGGTACAGGAAATAAACATACGGTATTTGATGGATCTTGGACGCAATGGGCAACCGAAAGGCTCCTACCTACCCAATTTGGGGGGGATGCCGAAAAAGCTTAAATGGCATTTTAAGCCTCTTTTCATAATGCATCTATTCACAGCACTTATTTAGAAAGGTTGTAGCATTCATTACAGGGTGCGAAACTACCCAATTTGGGGGACGCTACTCTTTTATCCCTATCGTAAACTTGCAGTATCAGATGAATATCATCTACATGATGTTATCGGATTTCTTCAAACTAATTTCAAAACGATATGAAACAATCTAAGCAACCTTTTTTTACAAAGTTCCTAGAAAAACAAGTGAAAGAAGAGGAATTGAAAAGTGCTAAAGGTGGCGCACAGTCACAAACTCCTGCACAAACTAAGAAAAATTGGGATGTTGATGTCACCATGAAATGGCCTTCAGATAATGATGATGGCCCATATCCGACTTGGTAGCCTGATGCTCAGAAAAAAGCTTATTTTCCCTGAAGCTTTATTTGCAAAACCCTAAAATAAAGCAGGTGGGTAACATGAATAAGGTATTTTTACCCACCTGTTTAACCAGACTTTGGACAAAGTTTAGTTAAAGGATACTCTACTACTCACCACAATCATGAACATCCTGATCATTACCCTTTCCCGAGATAACGATTCTATTCAAACTGTTCAAGACTTTTTGGAACAAGATGGGCATCGGGTTTTCCGCTTGAATAGCGATTTGTATCCGACTGATATTTTTATGACCGCCAAATACGTTGCAGGTAACAAACACTTGTATCTAAAAAGTCCAGATTTTGAAGTTGACCTCAACACCATTGATGCCATTTGGTACAGGCGCTTGGATTTTGGATTGAATTTGCCGAAGGATTTGGAACAGCAAATTTACCAAGCTTCTATCCAAGAAGCTAAACGAACCATGATGGGCATGATTGACAGCCTTCAGGTATTCACCATAGATCCTTACACAAAGATTCGCTACACCGAAAACAAGCAACTTCAACTGCAAATTGCCAGTCAGCTTGGTTTTGAAATCCCTAAAACGATTTTCACCAATGATGAACAGGCCGTAAAAGATTTTTGCGATCAAGTTGGGGCTCCCATCATCACTAAAATGCAGCACTCCTTTGCCATTTATGAAAATGGAGAAGAAAATGTGGTGTTTACCAATGAAATCACAAAAGAACAGCTTAACGACTTAGAAGGATTGGATCTTTGCCCAATGACTTTCCAAGAGAAAGTAGAGAAAAAGTTAGAGCTACGCCTAACCATTGTGGGAAACAAAATATTCACCGCTTCCATCGACCCCAAACTTTCTGCATTAAGTCACACCGATTGGCGCAGGGATGGAAGAGGTTTATCCCAACACTGGGAGATTTATGAATTACCTGAAGCAATAGCACAAAAAGTATTGCAATTAATGGATACGCTCGGATTAAACTATGGCGCTGCGGATATCATTGTTACTCCAGATGACCGCTACGTATTCCTAGAGGTCAATCCAGCAGGAGAGTTTTTCTGGTTGGATAAGCTCTTCGATCATCAAATATCAAAGGCACTAGCAGGGGTTTTGGCTAACCGTTTGCCACGACGCGCGAATTCCATTCCAATGCCAATCTTGGCATAATCCGTTCAGGTCGACCTAACTGTCAACCCTCCTATCATTACCGCTTTCCCAAATTAACAGCTTCATTGCAAACAGATTAACGTCCAATTAACAACACTAATCACTCCTTTCCTTATCTTTGTAATTGGATAATTGATAAAAACTTCCCTTATGACACTAATAATTTCCCGAATGGCCTTCATGTTGATCTGCTTTGCTTTGATCAACACAGGCTACGCACAGAAAAAAATACAATTTGATAAAACCGCTCATGAATTCAGCAAAATCATGGAAGGCGAGCAGGCAGAAGCTACATTTACCTTTACAAATACAGGCAAAGAGCCAATCACTTTGGTCAATGTAAAGGCTTCTTGCGGGTGTACCACACCAAGTTGGACCAAAACTCCCGTATTGCCAGGAAAAACAGGAATTGTAAAAGCCCTATATAATTCTCAAGGTCGTCCTGGCCCATTTAATAAAACCATTACGGTAAATACAGATGGCGAACCTCAATATGTGGTTCTTCGCATTTCAGGAATGGTGGAGCAAAGCCTGTTCAAGTATACCTCAGGCAACCTTAAAATGGAAAAAGCTTACATCTATTTTGGCGACATTACCATAGATGCAACCGCCAATCATAGCCTTCAAATTAAAAATATTGGACAAAAGGCGCTAAACCTCTTTCCAGAAAAAACAAAAATTCCTGAACACATCACATTTAAGCTTTCAAAAACTACGTTACAGCCTGATGAAGAAGCGACCATTGACATGAGTTTTGATGCTACGAAAATCCGTGATTGGGGCTATTCGTATGGGAGCATTAAGTTAGAAACAGATGATGAGACTAAACCTCAAAAACGCATTGGATTTGCGGCTAAGTTGAAAGAAAACTTCGCAGCTATGCCCGAAGGCACCAAACACCCTACTGTAGTTTATGAAAAAACTAGGCATGATTTTGGAAACCTTGAACAACGAGCACAAGTTTCTACTTCTTTCAAAATTAAAAATGAAGGGGAAGGAACGCTATATATTCGAAAAACGAAAGCTTCTTGTGGTTGTACGGTTTCTAAACCTAAAAAAAATGTGCTAGAACCAGGTGAAGAAACCACCTTAGATGTGACCTATTCTACAGGAAGTCGAAAAGGAAAACAGAAGAAAAGCATAACAGTGATCACCAATGATCCAAAAAAAGATGAAATCATTCTTTGGATTGAAGCCAATATTTTAGTTCCAGAAACGAAAGGAAGCCGCAATAAGTAAGTGCTTGGACATAATTAAGTAGATCACAATATAAGTTATACCAGCCCAATGCTTTTCGATAAGTATTGGGCTTTTTTAATCGAAATCATTTAAGCGTTTACTAGTACGCATCTAGTATTGGCCATCCATTAACAACTAACTAAACTCATCCAAACATGAAAAAACTTGCCATCCTTCTCTTATTCTGTTGTATCGCAAATGGCTCTTTTGCCCAAGAAGTACAACTCAGGCTCAAATTCCTCAACACACAATTAAAACCCATGAAACATACTGCTGTAAAACTGACGGAGATTGAAACCCGTGAGGAAATGAAGGGCAAAACAGATGCAAATGGTACCGTTTCCTTTCACATCAGGTCAGGAAAGTTGTGGCAAATTGATTTTTTGAAGATTAAAAACTATCCCATGTGGCGGGTAAAAATGCCCGCCAAAGGAGTGATGAATCAGAAGCGAACCATTACTTACGATGTGGAGAAATACAAATGGGAACTCACGCCACCGATTGATCGCTCAAAAATAGATTTAAAAGTCGTGCAAAGTCAGGCAAATGCGCAAAGTAAATATGAAAAAAAACGAGCACTTGGTCGAGTCATTTTGAAACGGAAAAGTAAAGCGCCTTTAGCTAATTTCCCTGTCAAACTATTTTCAAACAAGTCGCATACCTTGTACGAGGCAACAACCGATGCACAAGGCATTGCCTATTTCCAACTTCCCCTTGGCGAACTTTACGACATCGAATTAGAAGGAATTGAACGGTTTAGTTACCTCAAAATCCCGCCCTTTACAGGCAATTTCTATCGTACACTCACCTTTGAACCCATGAATTTTCAAGAAACACAATCGGGAAATATCATTTCCCAAGCGCTTCCTAGCGATATTACGCCTACTTCAGCCCGCTATTTGGTTACCGTTAATTTTAAGATCAAAGGCAAAGGGCCTATGGCTAATCAAGTGATTCATCTTAAAGACGATCGAGATGTCACTTATCAGGCGAAAACGACAAGTGCTGGCGTTGCCAAATTCATGCTTCCCAAAGGCTATACCTATTACTATGTTGCCAATACGAGTGGAATTTTAGAAGAACGCATTGAGGTAGTCGATTTAAAATATGTGATTGGGATTGGCAGCATGAACCGAACAGTAGTGATTGACCCTGCACTCACTCCACGAGAAACCAGTGTAAAATTTGCCTTACCCAAAACACCTGATGCATTTAATGACTTATTTGGAAAGAATGGACTCAAGGTTGTAGACTTTCGCAACAACAGCGTACCTTACTACGCCAAATCCTACCTTTATTTTGATGATCAAGACAAGGCCATTGGCCTCAAAACGGGGTTGTTAATGACTTCAGGCTCTGTGTATAAAGCCATTGGCCCGAATGATTTGCCTGGCGCTTCTACCCAAAACAGCTATTATTTAGTAGATAACATTCCTGACGATTTACTACCTAAAAAGGACGTTTCCGATAAACTTTCTAATTCCAAAGACACTCATCTAGGTTATGGTGCTTATGATCTTTGCCGTTTGGAATTTGACGTGATGAGCCAACAAAAAACGCTCGTTTTTGAATACGTATTTGCTTCAGAAGAATATCCCGAATATTTACATTTTGACGATGCGTTTGGCATTTTTGTAAGCAAAAAAGGAGAAGATAATCCAAAAAACTTAGCCAAAGTACAAGGAGATAATGTGTCGGTGAGTTATGTCAATCCTAATTCACACGCGGAGTGGTATTGGGCTAATGATCAAAAGGACAAAAAGAGCTATCAAAATTGGCAATACGATGGTTTTACTAAAAAAATGCGTGTTGAATTTCCGATTGAGCCACATCAAACCTATACCATTAAATTGATTATATTTGACCGAAGAGATGGAATTTACGATTCAGGATTATTCATCAATTTCTGGGCTGAATAATCACCTATTGTTTATTAACCCTAAGCCAAAAATAGCGTCATGACAACAGCAGAAGTAATCGAAAACATCAATGGTCTCATTCACTTACAAGGTGAAAATACCAATCCCACGGGTCATGTAGGCATTTGTCTGCAAACAATGGCCGTGATTAAGGATTTCGAAATTGCTAAAGACAGTAATGCGGCAGAAAAATTATATAGCCATCCATTTTACAATTATTTTCAGCAGGCTTCCAATGACATTCACACGCAATATCCACTTCGAAAGATGGCCGTTTTAGAAGCTTTAAATGGTTATAAGCGTTATCTAACAAATTCAGAAAAAGGAAGAAGAGCAAGTACACACTAGTAAAAATAGTTAGCTGTTCTTAGCCTTGATAGTATCTTCGCTAAGAACAGCTAACTGTTTATTCACCACTTTCGCTCCTTAGCGCATCTTAATACGCCGAATTCCTGCCAGAAGCCTTAACCAAGTTTGACAACAAGCTGTTGAACGCTTGTTCTTCAATCAAGTCTTCTATATTCATGTGGAAGCGGTATTTCCAGTAATGTTTAGGATTAGCAGGTACATTAATTTGCTCTTCCTTGGCATTTTGTCTTCTCAAATCGCCATCCAATGCGAGTAAGTCTTGAATCGGGAATACAGCCCACATACTTGGCGAGTAAAGGTGTTGTACAACAATATCCTTACAAATCCATGGCTCGCAGAAAAATGGTGCAGGCCCCGGATGCCCTAAAATATTATTGAAGAATCGTTGGGTTTTTGCCCGATCTTCTTCCCACCAACCACGTATGGTAGACATGTCGTGGCACGAAGGACTACATACGCTCATGTAAGGTGTATCCGAAGGGTGCCAAAACTCAGCATCCGAATTGCTTGGCATGCGTTGAATGGCTAAACGCAAAATTCCCAACTCATTCATTGTATCTGGAACATTAGATGGTACCATGCCCAAATCTTCCCCACAAATCAACATATTGGTAGCATTCTTGATCGCTGGTAATTTCACCATCGCCTTATCCTTCCAAAACCCTTCCTGTCTATGGTAATAATAATCCGTGTAAATTTCATCCAACCGCTTTCTGGTTCCCTCATCTAATTCTTGATACGAACGCGTGAAGTGCATGGAACACCTCGGGTTAAACGCATCGCCATTTGAGAACGGAGCCTCAAAGAAAATTACTTCACCAATTAGGCTGAATAGGCCATCTCTCAAACGTTCATTTCGTGCTTTATCTTCCAATGTAGCATCTTCTGGAAGTTGCAAGTGATCTTCGACTTCGCGTTGTGTTTCAAATCCCTTTTTCATGCGGAAATGTCCAGGGATGTATTCATCTAAATACAGTTGTTTAACGGCTTCCGTCAAATCGCCAAAACGCTCGTGCAAGAAATGTTCTCGGATGTACGGCTTACAAAAACGCTCGTAATCAAATCCAATCCCTTTAGCGGCTAACTCGTGCTTGTGAATCGCCATTGCAGGATTGAAGTAGCCAAATATCCCTTGTACAGCATGGTAAGGAATTTCCCATATTCTGAAAAACCCTAAAATGTGATCGATACGGAAGGCATCAAAATATTTAGATAATTGTGTTAGACGATTCTTCCACCATTGGTAATCGTCTTTCGCCATTTCATCCCAGTTATAGGTAGGGAATCCCCAGTTTTGACCACTCACCGAAAAATCATCTGGTGGCGCGCCTGCCTGACTTTCCATGTTGAATAACCTGCGATCCATCCAAGCATCGGCACTGTGTCGGTAAATGCCAATGGGAATGTCTCCTTTTAACACCACACCCTTATCGCGTGCATAATTTGATGCATCTAATAATTGCAGGTGTAAATGATATTGGATGAAAAAATGAATTGCAATATCGTCGTATTGAGGGGAACTTGGGTCAGCAATTTCTTCCAATTGCTTGAGGGTCACATCTTTGTATTTTCCCCACTGGTAAAAGTTTGGCGTACCAAAAATATCTCGGAAATACGAAAACACACCATAAGGCAACAACCACGTTTTATTTTCCTCATAGTACTTCAAAAAGGCATCGCTCTTTAGTACTTCTTCTTTTTGCTCATCAAAAATCAGCTTGAAAAATCGTGATTTTAACTTCATCACGCCACTGTAATCTACCGTTTCTTTATCATTGAGCAATTTTCCTTGCTCAAAAATAATCTCTTCACTCAATTTTGCAGAGAGCGTTCCCATAGCACGCAAATCCATGTAAATGGGATGCAGCGCAAAAACAGAGATGGCTGCATACGGGTAAGAATCCGTCCAATGGTGTTTGGCTACCGTATCGTTGATGGGAAGAATCTGAATCATTTTGATTCCCGTTTGTTCTGCCCAATCTGCCAATAATTTTAAATCGGTAAATTGACCAACTCCCATTCCATTTTTACTTCTCAAGGAGAATACGGGAATAGCCACACCTGTTCCTTTCCAATTTCCGACAGGATAACGGAATTTCTCATCCGTCAAGACTTTGAGTTCTCCTTTTTTAGCCTCTTGCGGAACGAAATAGGTACGATTTCCGCCTTCTTCTAAGGAAGTGATTTGCTTCGTATTTACATCATAAATACCATATTTATAGGAAATCGTTTCTCCTACCGAATCTATCGCCACATCTGCTTGCCATAAAGGATGCTTTTCATTGTGAAGAATAATGGCTTTGGACTCGTCCCACGCACCTAATTCTTTCGAGCTTCCTACTACACAAACCTTGTGCGTAGCATCTATACGTGGCGCATTAATTTGGAATCGTATCACAGGTTTACTTGCCTGCTTTATTTTCTTTGCCTTACCTCTATTTTTGCTTGGACGCATCAACACATTCGTGAATGCAGACGTATACAATGCATTTTCTATATCGTTTTTTGCGCGCCACCAATCTCGAATCTCTAACGAATTAAATCCGTCCTTTTCAAAATCAATCGTTCTATTATCTCCCCATTCCCAAACAATTGTCCCACTCTCGTCTCGGGTAAAAAACTTATACTCGAAGCCTTTGCGTTTGCCTTTAGTAATATCAATAGCTAATGACCAATCATCCGCATTAGCAAAATGCATTTCTGGTGCCTGATTTGGATCCCAATTGCCTAATTCAGGTAATGATCCACACACATGCATTTTTTGTCCCCAATGGGTATGGAACTTAATATTAAACTGAAGTTTCATGAATGTGTTGTTTGGTAGATTGTAGATATGAACTTGTCTCACATTAATTTATTTCGGTTACAAAAGGTTAAGAAACCCTCACTTTGCGTTGCTTTTTCTTGAAAGAGCGCTGCTATTACTGCAAAAAAGCGCCTAAATTGAGGGCTTCTTCACTCTTTTTCACTCGAAAAAACTATTATGAGACAAGTTCAGTAATAATAGGATTCGAACCGATTCTAATTAGTTCATTTTCAAATTTTAATAGGTCAAAATTAATTTATTTTTTTATAGGTCTGAAATCAGAATACCGCAAGCGTTTGATGTAGCGTTTGCGGAGCCTCGTTTGTGAAACATAGCCACAATTCTCCCATTCTGAAAAATCATTTTTGAAAGGTACCACCTGCTCTTCTTTGCAAGCACCCAAGCAACCCAATTGGCTTTGTTAATGCATCAATGGTCTATACGTACTACAAATTGTTCTCCATTTCCCCTTAAAAAAATTTAACTTTTTGATTATCAATTACTTAAAATCAAAAACCAGTATATCTTCAAAAATAATTTCAACAAACTGTGTTTACCTCAACCGCAATTTTTCATTATCAATAGGAGCTGATCTTAAAATGATGAGCAATGCAACAAATGAACGTTATTCTAAACTAACTTTTAATTCAATCATGAAACAATCCTGTTTACTCACATTAAGTTTACTTTTTACCACGCTGATTAGCTTTCACACTTTTGCCCAAAAAGCACCCATGAAGTTTGGTAAAATTGACAAAGCCGAACTCGAACTAGCTACCTGTCCGATTGACCAAGATGCAGATGCCATGATACTCACTGAATATGGCAACATTGGTTTTGATTACGACTCAGAAGGCTATCCAGTAACTGAGTTTTATTATCATGTTCGGCTGAAAATTTTTAATAAAGATGCCTACGATTGGAGCGATGTTACCATTCCTTTTTACGTATCAAATAATGCCAATCGAGAAAAAGTCACCATGATTAAAGCGGCTTCTTATCATTTAGATGGAGGGAAAGTGATTACCACCAAAATGAGTAATAAAACGGTACACGAAGAACAAATCGCCACTAAAGTTTATTTGAAGAAGTTCGCTATTCCAAATGTAAAGGAAGGTTCCATTATTGAGTATTCTTATAAAATCACCTCTGACTTTATTCAAAACCTCAGAAACTGGGAGTTTCAAACCACGATTCCTGTCAAGTGGAGTGAATATCGAGTAAGCATCCCAAAAGGGTTTGATTATCAGCAAATTCCAAGGGGTAATCCAAACTTTACTGTTCAAACCGAAGAGCGTGTTGCTCAAACGTATACTGGGAGCAGTGCTCAAACTGAGGCCACCATGTATCGTTGGGTAGCCGAAAACATGGCAGGTTTAAAAGAAGAGCCTTATAATGCCCATGCGAAAGATTACGCTACGCAAATTGAGTTTCAGTTAAAATCCATCACCTTTCCAAATGGGCAATTTCGAAACTTTGCCACCAACTACGATTCGTTTACCAAAACCGTTTGGAAAACGTATGGCTACGCCGATGTGTTTAATGGCGTTGGAAACGGATATATCAAAAAAATTGCAGCCAACCTCGTTGCTAATCAAACTACCACCATGGAAAAGGCGGTGACCTTATACGAACATGTCAAACAAAGAATGGCCGTACAGGGTAACTCATACTACACTGCTCAAACGTTTAAAAAGTGCTACGATGAACAAAAAGGAAAAGTAGCCGATATCAATCTACTCTTAGCCATTATGCTAAAAGAAGTTGGCGTTCCTGTCTCACCTGTACTGGTCAGCACAAGAAGTAATGGCCGCCCTCACCCGCTCTATCCGAATAATGAGCGATTTAATTATGTGGTGTTATTGACTGAAATTGATGGTTCACATTACTTTATTGATGCTGCCAACTCCAATGCATTGCCCTTCGGCATGCTTCCTCAAAAATGCCTCAATGGTCAAGGCTTATTGCTTGGCGGGGGTGGTTATCGCTGGTTGTCTTTGCAATCTGGTGCAAAAGCAAACTCGGTAACCTATGCCAAATTTACCCTCACTGAAACAGGAGAACTCGAAGGTTCGATTGATATCACTTTAAAAACCTACGATGCTTTGCGAGCGCGCAATTCGGAAACTGGAACGGATGATCAAAAAGTACTTGAGCAATTAAAAGAAAACTTGTCAGATTGGGAGGTTTCTGAAGCGACTTGGTCACAAGGTAACGAAATTTACAAGCCTTTAAAGTTATCCTTCAACATGCAACGAGAGCTTGACGATGTGGATATGATTTACCTCAACCCAAGCATTTATGGCTTGGAAGATGAAAATCCATTCAAAAGCAAGGAACGAAACTTACCCATTGATTTCCCTTACCACCAAGGTCGAAAATTCATTTTATCATTTACGCTTCCAGAAGGTTATGTGGTAGATGAGTTACCCAAACCAACACGGCTAACCTTACCCAATAAAGGCGGAACATTTCTATTTAACATCAGCCAAAATGGACAAATCATCACCTTAGTCAACGACATGAAATTGAAACAGAATTTCTTCAAAGTGGAAGAATACGAGACTTTACGTAACTTCTTTGACATGATTGTCGCAAAAAACGCAGAGCAAATCGTCATTAAAAGAGCTACTAAATAAAGTAGTTGCGCTTAGGGAAGCAGTACTTGGTAGTACCGAAGAGATTTAATCTTTTACTTGCGAATGATTTCACACTAAAAAATTAAATCTCTTCACTGTTTCTCCTTTTTTTCAAAACCAATTAACTTATTCACCGATGAAAAAGATTGTTTTTACCACCCTAGCTTTGTTGTGTTTATCCATCATGAATGGATTTGCAGGAAAAGACAAAGGCTTAAAATATCCTGTACACGAAATTCCAGAAGAATTAAAAGAAGGAGCAAATGCGGTTATCCGTGAAGATATCATGGAATACGAAGTCATTTCTATTGGAAAAACACGTACGAAGTTTCGCATGGCCGTTACCATCCTCAATCCAAAAGCAAATGGCTATGCCAAAGTGAGTATTCCTTACAATGAAGGAATGGAAACCATTGAAGGTATTCATGCTGAAGTTTATAATGCATTGGGGGTCGAAATTGCAGCACTCAAGAAAAAAGATATTTCGGATATTTCTACCCATGATGGTTATTCCATTGCCTCCAGCGGGCGCATCAAACGATTTGACTTAAGGCGTTCTGGTTTTCCATATACAATCTACTACGAATATACGTCTATTGATAATAATACCATGTTTTACCCCACTTGGTATGGGCATAGTGGTTTGAATACTGCGGTTATGCAATCGTCGTATAAGGTAAGCATGCCTACTGGTATGAAGCTACATTACAAAGAATTTAATCTCACTGACAAAGTAAGCAAAAGCACAATAGATGGGCGAGATATTTACTTTTGGGAAGTTAAAAACCTAAACGCATTGAAAGATGAACCTTTTGGTAATATCTATAGAGAGACCGCTCCGTTTGTGCGTTTACGGCCAGATCAATTCGTAGTGGAGGGTTACAAAGGAAGTTTTGACACTTGGAAAAATATGGGCATCTGGATGAATCAACTCAACAAAGGAAAAGATGATCTGCCCCCTGAAACTGTTGCTAAAATTAAAGAACTGGTCAAAGATACACCTACGCAAAGAGAACAAGTCAAAAAGATTTACGAATACCTTCAGCAAAATACGCGTTATGTCAGTATACAGCTTGGTATTGGAGGTTGGCAACCCTTTAACGCTTCTTATGTGGATAAAAATAGCTATGGCGATTGTAAAGCCCTAAGCAATTACATGTATAGTGCTCTAAAAAGTATTGATATTCCTTCCTACTACACGCTAGTTCGAGCAGGTTCAGGCAAAAATATTGATAAAGATTTTCCCGCCAGCCAATTCAACCATGCCTTCTTATGTGTGCCATTTGAAGACGATACAGTATGGCTGGAATGTACGAGTCAAACTGCTCCCTTCAATTACCTTGGTAGCTTCACGAGCGACCGCGATGTACTGCTTTGTACACCTGAAGGCGGAAAAATAGTACACACAACAGCTTATGGCAAAGCCGATAATCTTCAAATGCGATCGGCGAAAGTAAGCATTGATGAAAAGGGTAATGCGAAAGCCAATGTCAGGGAAATCTATACGGCACAACAGCAAGATGACCTGCATCATATTGTATTTGAAAGTAAGGAAACCCAACAGAAATACCTATACGAGCATTTTGACATTCCCTCTTTTACCATTGATGCATATGACATCAACTGGAATAAATCCGAACGCCCCTCTTTTCACATCACTGCTGATTTAACCATTCCCAATTGCGCTTCGAAAAGTGGAAAACGACTTTTCATCAAGCCCAATATGCTTTCAAAGTGGACCTATATTCCCAAAAGTATGGAAGAGCGAAAATCAAGTGTCATACAATCCATTGCTTATACAGATACCGACACCATAACTTATGAAATTCCAGCGAATTTCCATGTAGAGTACTTGCCTAAACCTGTACGTATTTCTAATCAATTTGGCAGCTATGAATCCCAAATGGAATTCAAAGATGGGCAACTCATTTACACCCGAAAAGTGGTGATTGAGAAAGGGAAATTTCCGAAAGAAACGTATGAAGCATTTGTCAAGTTCAGGAAGAAAATTGTAAAAGCGGATCGTGCTAAAGCCGTATTTGTTGATAAAACTTAAAAAAAATTGAATTGATATTTGAAAAAATTAATCAATTCAAAATCAATAAGTTAGTTCAATTACTAGCACAAATAAAAAAAACAATTCACATTTCGAACTTTTTAAGCTCGGCAGTGTTTTATTGATAGAATGAAAAATCGTATTTATTATTGCGGTAACTATTCTTAAAAAAGAGAAAGAAATGTCTAATTATTTGATAGCCCTTTGTTGCGTTTGTTGTTGTTGCTGTGCTGCCGCATGGCAAGCAGGAAAGGCTATGTCCAAACCTTGGGTTTGGAATAATTAGAATGAAGATATTTCAGAATTCAGAAGCCTTCCTGCAAAAACAGGAAGGCTTTTTCATTTTTAACCCAGTACAAATGATTACTGAAATCAAAACCCAATTAGAGACTAAGGTCAAATCAATTGGTCAATTTGTAGGAAAAACTCCTTTATTTCCCATTAAAAATGTCTTTCAGAAAGAAGGGGTTCAAATTTTTGCAAAGTTGGAATGGCAGCAATTAGGCATGAGCGTAAAAGCGCGCCCTGCGTATCAAATCATTAAAGATGCCGTACTCCGAGGTGAGTTAACCGAAGGCAAACACTTGTTGGATGCTTCAAGCGGCAATACTGCCATTGCCTATGCAAGCATAGGTGCTGCCATTGGTGTCCCAGTAACCATTTGTTTACCTGAAAATGCTTCTGAGGAAAGAAAAACCTACTTAAAAGCGTTGGGAGCTGAGTTAATTTTAACCTCTCGATTTGGTGGAACAGACGATGCCCAAGCGGTAGCCAAAGAATTGGCAGAACAATATCCAGAAAAATACTATTACGCAGATCAGTATGGCAATGACAGTAACTGGCGGGCACATTACCTCACTACTTCAGAGGAAATTTATCGCCAAACGAATGGATTAATTACTCATTTTGTTACTGGTTTAGGCACTACAGGAACCTTTACAGGAAACTCCAGAAGATTAAAAGAACTAAATCCAACGATCCATCTAACTTCTTTAGAGCCGAATGCAGCCATGCATGGCTTAGAAGGATGGAAACACCTTGAAACCGCAAAAGTACCTGCGATTTATGACCCAAGCATCGCACATCAAAATCTTGAAATTGATACCTATGAAGCTTGTGATCTAGTAAAAGAAGTAGCGCACAAAGAAGGCTTGTTGATCAGTCCTTCAGCGGGGGCAAATTTAGTTGGCGCAATAAAAGTTGCCCAACAAATTGATGAAGGCATCATCGTTACTGTATTTGCTGATGATGCCTCTAAGTATGGTGAAGTAATGAAAGTTGTATTTCAATAAATTGAATAAAATTATGAGCACGTTGAATATCGCTAATGAAGCTCTGAAAAGTATGCACGAGCATGCAGCAAATACATTCCCTTACGAATGTTGTGGTTTTTTTTATGGCAAAGAAAAAGGGGATGTACGAATTATTGAAAAAGCAATCGCAGTTACCAATAGCAAAGAGGGCGATCAACACAGACGTTTTGAGGTTTCTCCGCTCGATTACATGAAAGCTGAGCGTTATGCTATTCAACACAATACCACGCTGTTAGGCATTTATCATTCCCATCCAAATCATCCTGCTCAACCTTCAGTGCATGATTTGAAACAAGCAGTGCCGTTCTTCTCCTATATCATCATTTCTGTAATGGATGGAATGGTTGATCACACCACCTCGTGGCAATTAAATGCACAAGGTGAGTTTGAAGAAGAGCGTATCTTAAATTTAGAAGTCGTTACTCAATAAGTTCTCAGATTAATTTTTAAATCAAAAAATCATGGCTAAAGTTATCATTCCTACTCCACTTAGAAAATTTGTTAATAATCAAGCAGAAATCACTGCTATTGGTGCTAATGTTCAAGAATCAATTGAAGGAGTGGCTACTCAATTTCCCGAAATTAAACCGCACCTGTTTGATGCAGAGGGCAACATTAGAAGTTTTGTCCGCATCTATGTGGGCGATGAGGACATTAAAGCACTGAACGATTCCGAAACTGCGGTTACTGACAGTTCTGTAATTAGCATCATTCCCGCTATTGCAGGTGGATCATTTTAAGTTGAACTAGTTTAGAAATTAAGTTGATTGTCGATTAGACTTTAAAGATATGGTAAGTTTTTCTAAAGAAGAGTTAGAGCGTTACAGTCGCCACCTCATTATTCCTGAGTTCAATATTGAGGGACAACGCAAACTGAAAGCAGCCAAAGTATTGGTTGTAGGAACGGGAGGTTTAGGAAGCCCCCTATTGCTTTACTTAACCGCTGCGGGTGTTGGCAATATTGGGATTGTCGATTTTGATGTGGTAGACGAAACGAACCTTCAACGCCAAGTGCTGTATTCGGTGACTGATGTTGGTCGCCCAAAAGTAGAAGCTGCTAAAGAGCGCCTGCTGGCACTCAATCCGCATGTAAACATTACCACTTATAATACGAGGCTTACTTCGGAAAATGCGTTGGATATTGTAAAAGATTATGATTTAGTGGCTGATGGAACCGATAATTTCCCCACTCGTTATTTGGTAAATGATGCTTGTGTCATTTCTGGAATTCCAAATGTTTATGCATCGATTTTCAGATTCGAAGGACAAGTTTCCGTCTTTAATTATACCGATGCGGAGGGAAATGTAGGGCCAAATTACAGAGACCTCTTCCCTTCTCCACCACCTCCAGGTTTAGTACCGAGCTGTGCCGAAGGTGGCGTAATTGGTGTACTTCCTGGCATTGTGGGCAGTTTACAGGCAAACGAAGTCATCAAGGTCATCACAGGTGTGGGTGAGCCACTTTCTGGACGACTCTTCCTATTTGATGCAGCCTCTTTTAGTACACGCGTGTTAAAAGTTCACAAGTCTAAAAAACCAGTAGAAATCACCGAACTCATTGATTATGAGCTCTTCTGTGGATTAGGTTTAGGAGATGAGCAGAAAGATGCTGTAAAGGAAATCACCGTAAAAGAGCTGTATGATTTACAAGTGAAGGGAGCGGATTTCCAACTCATTGATGTCCGTGAACCGTATGAATACGAGATTTCAAATTTAGATGCGGAGCTCATTCCACTAAAAACAGTGCTTGATCAAGTAGATAAAATTGATTCAGACAAACAAGTGATTATCCATTGCCGAAGTGGTAAGCGCAGTGCTGATGCGATTCGGGATTTGGAGCGCAAATATGGATTCAAAAACTTATATAACCTCAAAGGCGGCATTCTAGCTTGGGCCGATGAGATTGATCACGAAATGGCAAAGTATTAAAATTCTATTCTGTACAACTACTAGTCTAGTTGGAACTCGACAGCACTGCGCTTTTGTGTATTGCTGTTTTTTTTTGCCCATTCCCAACTTTATTTGTCTATTTCGTATAAGAGAAAAAAGGGAGTAAATCTCTACACAAAATTCAACCATCAATTTTAATAACCATGAATTACATTATTTTAGACCTAGAAGCCACTTGTTGGCAAGGAAAAGCCCTTGCTCCTAACGAAACCATTGAAATTGGAGCAGTTTGCATTAATCATCAAAAACAAATTCTCGGCGAATTTAATCAGTTTATCAAGCCTGCTCAAAGTGATCAGTTATCTGATTTTTGTACCGAACTAACAAGCATCACTCAAGAGATGGTGGAAAATGCGCCTTATTTTCCAGCTGCCATCCAAGCCTTCCAACATTGGATTCAGTCATTTGGTGGCGACTATTTACTTTGCTCATGGGGCAAGTACGATCGAAATCAATTTGAACGTGATTCGAAGTATCATCGCCTACCTATCGCTTGGCTAAAGAAGCACATCAGTTTGAAGCACCAATATTCTGATATTTTAGGAACTCGAAAACGCTTTGGCATGAAAGGCGCACTTCAGAAAGAAGGCATTCCCTTAACAGGCACCCATCATCGGGGAATTGACGATGCGAAAAATATTGCTCAGATTTTTTTAGCACACTTTGGGAAATGGCAGCATCCCGTTTTGAAGTAAAACTGGATGTTTTTGTTTGTTTTTTTAATTACCGCAACACCCCATAGCCAATTACCCGATCACCTCGGCTACCAATTGGACGATAGTAAACAATGAGATCATACTCGTTTTCTGCCCGACCGTGATTTCCTTCTAAAGAATTTGGTGCGGCTCCTTCAACCACATACATGTAATCATACAAGCCTTGTTTCAATATAAGCGTGGCATAGTAAGTTCCAAAAGCGGGTGCATAGGTTAACTTATTTTCTTCCTTCAGGTGCCAATCGGAAAAGCTACCCACAATATACACATCACCCGTATACTGATTGCCCGTTTCCAACTGAAAAATGACCTCTGCATAATCAGCTTCCGTTTCTGGTTGGGCAGTTAAGCGATTGACAATGCGATATTGTCCATTAAAATCCCGCGCTTGGCCATCATAGGCTCGATCGTCTTTCGGTTTATCAATTAACACGATCACCTGATTAATCGTATCACCAGAAATCACCTGCCTTAAGTTAAAGCCCCCACCTCGAAATGCCGAAAACTCAATATGCCGAAACTCGTTTCCGCCAAGAAATGTATTCTCAAGGTTATTCATATTGTATTGGAGGGTTTTTCGAAGCTGATTGTTAAAATTGGGTTCCAAATCGGTAATCGCATTATCCCAACGGTAGTTTTGTCGCAATACCACTTTTATATTTTCATCGGGGTTTACCAACTCTCGCATGGAGTAATCCACCGTAAAATTCACTTGTTGGCGCGTCAATGATTCTGTGGTTCCAATCACCCGCTCGTGCTTCATGCCCACTATCGTACTTTGTTCATATACAATGAATCTTCGGGTAAGGATGATATCTTCCTCATCATCTTCCCGATACACTTTCAAGATGTAATTACCTGAAAACTTTACAGGCGGCACCTGAAACACATAATGGATATATGGCACTTTCGTGTTGATGGAAATATCGTATTCCGTGATGTTAAATTCATTGTATTCGTAGAGGTAATTGATCGCAGCTTCGCGGGAGCGTGTCCAATCGGAATTGCAATGCAGGATTTCGACTTCATAGTAATCATTTTCATCCCCAAATTCATCAAACTCTAACACGAGCGGAGTAGCTCGCTGCGATCGAATATCTATGATGGGCACTTGCTGCTTCTCTCCTATCCGATTCAACCTTGGATATAACTGAACCGTTCTAATCTTTTTTTCGTAAGTCCAATCTTCGTAGCGTAATGCTTTCTCTGCATAATAGTCTTCTTCGAGCAGTCTTTCATAGGTTTTTTGAGCCTTTACTTGATTCGTTACGATGAGAAATACAAGTAAAAAAATGGCTTTAATGCATTTATTCATGATATCAATAAGGATCTAATGAGGTACGTGGGTAAAAGTAGGACAAACAAAAAAGAGTGAAGTCGAAGCCTCACTCTCTTTATCAAAATATCGACATTATAAAAAAGGCAAAATTTACGCCAATTCTACAAATAAACCCTCTTCTGTTTTTTCAACTTTGATAATCCCCTTAGCTGCTAAACCTTTTCTGGCCTTATCCCATTTCTTATTCGATAAGCCCGCCGCTTGTTTCACTTCGTCTAAATTTTGTCGCTCGCCCGCTTTCAATTTAGAAAAGATCACTTGCTCTTCCTCAGTCATTTCTACCAGCTTTTTCTCTGGCTTCATTTGTGGGAAAAACAACACATCTTGAATCGAAGGCGAATTTGTCATGATCATGCTTAAGCGATCAATGCCGATTCCCAAGCCTGCCGTTGGTGGCATGCCGTATTCTAGGGCACGCAAGAAATCTTCATCCAACACCATGGCCTCGTCATCGCCTCGTTTACCCAATTCCAATTGTTCTTCAAAGCGAGCGCGTTGGTCTACTGGGTCATTCAATTCCGAGAATGAATTACAGATTTCTTTCCCATTACAAATCGCCTCAAAGCGTTCTACCAAGCCTGCTTTTGATCGGTGCTTTTTGGCAAGTGGCGACATTTCCACAGGGTAATCGGTAATGAATGTCGGCTGGATGAGTAGTGGCTCACACTTCTCTCCAAAAATCTCATCAATCAATTTCCCTCGCGCCATGGTATCGTCTACAGGCACTTCAATTTTCGCACAAACTTCACGCAATTGCGATTCGTCCATCTCCGAAATGTCAATCCCAGTAAAATGTTCGATGGCTTCATACATGGTGAAGCGCTTCCAAGGACGCTGGAAGTTGATCACATTCTCCCCTACTTGCACCTCAGTGGTTCCATGAAGTGCCAGGGCAATTTTTTCGACCATTTCCTCTACCAAATCCATCATCCACTCGTAGTCCTTGTACGCCACATACAGCTCGATTTGCGTAAACTCAGGATTGTGGAAACGGCTCATGCCTTCGTTGCGGAAATCTTTTGAGAACTCGTAAACGCCATCGTAACCACCAACGATTAATCGCTTGAGGTACAGCTCATTAGCAATCCTCAAGTAAAGTGTCATGTCAAGTGTGTTGTGATGCGTTTTGAAGGGACGCGCAGCAGCTCCACCATACAAAGGTTGAAGGATGGGTGTTTCCACTTCCAAATAGCCTTTTGCATTCAGGTATTCGCGCATTACGTTCATCAATTGACTTCTTTTGACGAAAGTATCGCGAACGGATGGGTTTACAATTAAATCCACATAACGCTGACGGTAGCGCATTTCAGGGTCGGTAAAGGCATCGTGTGTGCGCACATTTCCTTCCTCATCTTCCGAACGTTTTACAATGGGAAGTGGCTTTAAGGATTTGGTTAATACCGTAAACTCTTTCACGTGAACAGTCGTTTCTCCAACTTTGGTTTTAAAAACAAAACCCTTTACCCCAATGATATCGCCAATATCCAATAAGCGTTTAAAAACGGTATTGTACATGGTTTTATCTTCACCAGGACAAATATCATCTCTGCGGAAATACAGTTGGATGCGGCCAGAAGAATCTTGCAATTCGGCAAAAGAAGCAGCTCCACTTACACGCTGAGTCATCAAACGACCCGCTAGGGAAATATTTTCATACCCTTCCTTTCCTTCTTCAAATTCCTGTTTGATTTGTGCAGCAGTATGGCTAATTTCATATAAATCTGCTGGATAGGGATTTACCCCCAATTGCATTAATTCTTCTCTTTTCTCTCTTCTCAGAATCTCTTGTTCACTCAAATGAGCCATTGTCTTATCAATCTATTAGTGGATTTGGCTGGATTGCTAGTATTAGGCCAAATTCAAATGTTAATTAGGTTGCGAAAATAACTAAGAAAATTGGTGGATAAAATCATGTAGGTGAATTTTTTACTACATCTTTGAAGTCTCATTTCTTAGCCAAAAGTCGGCAATCACGAGGGCAGCCATGGCTTCCACGATGGGAACGGCTCTCGGCACCACACAAGGGTCGTGGCGGCCTTTGCCCGTCACCGTGACTTCTTCACCCGCTTCATTTAGGCTCTGCTGATCCATCATGATGGTCGCTACAGGTTTAAAGGCCACCTTGAAATAGATGTCTTCGCCATTGGAAATGCCTCCTTGAATCCCACCAGAAAAATTGGTGTGGGTTCGTACCTTTCCCGCATCATCTTGGAAAAACGTATCGTTATGCACCGAGCCATTCATTTTAACGCCTTCGAATCCACTGCCATATTCAAAGCCTTTGGCGGCGTTGATGCTCATCATGGCCTTCGCTAATTCGGCATGGAGTTTATCGAAAGCAGGTTCTCCCAATCCCGCAGGCACACCTTGTAAAACCCCTGTAATTACGCCGCCTATGGTATCTCTATGCTTGCGCGTATGATCAATCAGTTCAATCATTTGATCGGCTACACTTGGATCGGGGCAACGCACGATGTTCTTTTCGATGTTGGCAAAATCGAATTGGGAATAATCGTCGTCTAAGGTGATGGTGCCCACTTGCGACACGTAGGCCGTGATAGAAATGCCTTTGGTGGCTAAAAACTGTTTGGCAATGGCTCCAGCCGCTACCCGCGCTAAGGTTTCCCGTGCAGAGCTTCGTCCCCCACCTCGGTAGTCGCGATGCCCGTATTTGGCATGATAGGTATAATCGGCATGCGATGGCCGAAATTTATCTTGGATGTGTGAATAGTCTTTGCTTCGCTGATCTGCATTTTCTACCATCATACTGATGGGCGTTCCTTGCGTTTTGCCCTCAAAAACACCTGAAAGTATGCGAATCTGATCGCCTTCTTTCCGCTGTGTGGTAATTTTAGATTGCCCTGGCTTTCTGCGCGCCATCTCTTGCTGAATCATTTCCTCATCAACCTCCAAACCTGCAGGACAGCCATCCAAAATGACTCCCACTGCTTTTCCATGTGATTCTCCAAAAGTGGTAATTCGAAAAACCTTCCCGTAAGTATTCATAGGTTCTTATCGTTTCTACGTTTTCAACATGAGCTGCCTAAATTCGGATAAAATATTGAATTTCACATGCAAAGTGTGGATGAGTTTGGAGGGAGGGGAATAAAATGTGGTTGTGAAGGGGCGAAAGGTTGGGGGTGAAAAGTTTGGGGCGAAAAG